>JBOGGF010000164.1:0-2954 GCA_050743965.1 Acidimicrobiales bacterium | reverse complement strand
CGGTGCCCGAGGCCCGCCCGGCACCGGTCGGGGGAACCGGCCGGGACGCCCCCGTGCTCCCGAGACCGGTGCGCCCGGCGTAGTGATCGGGTCCTCCGGCCGCGCGCGCGGGTCGCCGCCGGTGCCGGGGCCCGGAGATGGGGCGCCGGACCCGAGGGCCACCGCCACGTCCACGCGTCCGGAAGCGCCTGCCGCAGACCGGTTGACGACTGACCCGATGGCCACCGCCACGGCCACGCGTCGGGGTGCAAGGCGGGCGGACGACGTCGACGTCGGTGACCGGGCGTCAGCCTGGTGGCGGCACCCGCTCGCCGCCTACGGGGGAGCGGCCGCGGCGTACCTCGCCCTGTCGGTCGGGCTGTGGTGGCACGTGTGGACCGGCCACCCGACGACGACCGCCACCTGCGGCTGCGGCGACCCCGCCATCTTCATGTGGTTCCTCGAGTGGCCGGCGTACGCCGTCACCCACGGGCTGAGCCCGTTCCATTCCGGTGCCGTGTTCCCGCCGGTGGGCATGGACCTCCTCGCCAACACGAGCGTGCTCGGCATCGGCATCCCACTCGTCCCCGTGACCCTTCTTCTCGGCCCGGTGGCCACGTTGAACGTCGCGGCCACGGCCACCCCGGTGGTCACGGGGCTCGCAACCTTCTGGCTGCTGCGGCGGTGGGTCCGATGGGCCCCGGCGGCCTTCGCCGGTGGGCTCCTCTACGCCTTCTCGCCCGTCGTGCTGTCGTCGCTGGAGTTCGCCCACCTGATGACGGCGGCCCTGGCACCGCTCCCCTTGATCGTCGGGTGCCTGGACGAGCTGTTGCTGGGGCACCGGCGCCGCCCTGTGCCGGTCGGGATCGCGCTGGCCACGCTGGTGGCGGTGGAGTTCTTCGTGAGCACCGAGATCGTGTCGATGCTGGGGATCGTGGTCTCCGTGGGGCTGGCCGTGTTGGTGGGAGCCGGTGCCGTGGCCGACCGGCGGGCCGTGGTGGCCCATGTCGGGCGGGCGGGGCCCGGCCTCGCCGCCGCCGGCGTACTGACGGTGGCCCTCCTCGCCTACCCGGCCTGGTACGCCCTGGCCGGTCCCGGCCACCTGAGCGGGCCGGTGTGGGCCGACATCCCAGTCCTCGGCGGCATCCGCCCGTCAACATTCGTCGTGGCGTTCCCCGCCGGCGGCGGCCCCGGTCCGGTCGAGCTCGGCGGCTACCTTGGGCCGACCCTGCCGGCGTCCTCCTACGTGGGCTGGGGGCTTCTCGCCCTGGCGGCGGTGACGCTCGTCGTGTGGCGGCGCGACCGGCGGCTGTGGTTCCTGGCTGTGATGGCGCTCGTCAGCGGTTCGCTCATGCTCGGCGTCCGCCGTGGGAGCTGGGTCCCGTGGGACCTGTTCAGCCGTCTGCCCGTGGTGCGCAACGTCATCGAGCAGCGTTTCGTCGTCTTCGCCCTGCTGGCGTTGTGCGCCATGTGGGCCATCGGGCTCGACCTGGCGAGCCGCATCCGGTGGCGGTCGGCCGCCGGGACCGACCGGCCCGCCCGCCGGGTCCTCGCCGCCCCGGTGGTCGCGGTGGCGGTGGGGCTCGCCGTCGCCGTGGCGCCGATCGCCGTGCCGTTGGCCGGGACGGTGCCGTTCGCCGTCCAGCCGGTGACGGTGCCGGCGTGGTTCGGCGGTGCCGGACGGCATCTGCCGAGCGGGAGGGTGGTCCTCGCCTACCCGGCACCGTTCTCGGGGCTCGAGTCGCCCATGGCCTGGCAGGGGATCGAGGGGATGGACTTCACCCAGGCCCAGGGGAGCGGCCCCCAGGGGGTCCCGTGGCGGACCGGTCGGGCGCGGGCCGGCACGGTCGTGCTGGCCGACCTGGGGTTCGGCCTCTCGGCGCCGCCCGCCGGCACTCGCGCCCAGCTGGCGGCGGTCCGTCGGGCACTCCGCACCTGGAGCGTCACGACGGCCGTCGTGCCAGTGCAGCCCGGCCTGCCGCTCGTGGTGCGGGGCCGGGACCCGTGGTACGCCGCGGCCTTCATGACGTCGGTGCTCGGGGCGCCGCCCCGCTTCGAGCAGGGGGCGTGGGTGTGGGCCACCGTCGACCTGGCTCGCCCTGCGGCCCCGGTGCCGGCGGGCACCCTGACGGAGTGCGCCCTGGCAGGCGAGCACCGCCGGTCGGTGGTGTCGGTGCCGGCCTGCGTGCTGGGCGCGGCGGGGAGGGCCGTCCATGGATGATGCCTGGGCCACCTTCGACCCGGCGGCCACGCCGGTGACCGGGGGCGAACGGAAGGCCGACGCGCTCGAGGCGCCGGTCGAGGGCGTCGCCGGGACGGTCTCGCTCGTCCCCGGCGCCGTGGCGCCGGTGCTCGCCGGCGAGGTGGTGCTGGAGTCCCCGGGAGCCGGCGAACGGCCGACCGCCAGGTCGGCCCGCATCGGGTCGGTGAGGGGGGCGCTTGTCCAGGCCGGCCCGCTGGCCGTGGCCGGCCTGGTCACCAACGGGGCCAACGTCGTGGTGACGATCCTCCTGGCCCGGCTCCTCACCACCCGGGGCTATGGCGCGCTCACCCAGCTGAACGGGCTGTTCCTCGTCGTCTCCATGCCCGGCTCTGCCGTCATCGTCGCCGTGGTGCGCCGGGTCACGTCGTGGACGGCGTCGGCCGACACCGGACCCGTGCAGCGATGGGGCCGCCGGGTGCACCGTCGGGGCGCGGCAGTCGTGGGCGCGTTGGCCGCCGCCGCCGTGGCGGCCGGCCCGTCGCTCGCCCGATTCCTGGGGCAGCCTCACACGATCGGCCTCGATGCCATGGTGGCGGCCGGGGCGGTGTGGGTCCTCCTGTGCGTCGACCGGGGGCTGCTCCAGGCGAACCGGAGGTACCGCACCCTGTCGGCCAACTTGGTGGTCGAGGGTGGACTGCGCGCCGCCGGCGTGCTGGTCCTCGCCGGTGTGGGGCTCGGCGTGGCCGGGGCGGCCGTCGGGGTCCTCGGCGCC
>JBOGGF010000163.1:0-1752 GCA_050743965.1 Acidimicrobiales bacterium | reverse complement strand
TCAACGCGGCCAAGTCCGTCCTGCACGTGTTCAGCCCCTCGACCCTGTTCATGGACATCGGCCGCACAGTCGTCGAAGGATTGGCACTCGGCGTCACCGGCAACGCGGCCAAGGCCGTCGGTGCGATGAGCAGCGTGGCCAGCCCGCTCGCCACCGTGCCGTTCACCGCCCCGTCGCTCTCGTCGCTGTCGGTTGCCGGCGGTGCGTCCACCCCCGACGCCCTGGCCCAGTCCGTGGCTGCCGGTACGGCGAGCTCGCCGGGGGTGCCTGCGACCCCGGCGCCGGGCGAGGCAACCGGCCAAGCGCCGCTCATCAACGTGTACGTCCAGACCAACGCCACAGCGCACGAGATCGGCACCGAGGTCGGTTGGGCCCTCAGGACGGCGAAGTGAGCTTCCCGGCGCCCACGGTCGCGGCGCCGACGTTGACCACATGGCAGGCGTCCATTGGCACAGTGACCGCTGGGCCCGCCGAAGCCTGGTCCATCGACCAGATCACAGGCCTCGGCGTGACATCGGTGCGCACCGGGGACTCGACACGGCCTCGAGATACGGGACAGCTGGTCGGTCTCGATCTCCTGGGCGGCCGGGACGTCGCGCTGGCGCTGACAGTGGTCTCGGATGGCACGAGCCTTCAGAACGCTCTGAAACGCCTGGCCGCGGCGCTGCAGCCGGGCGGCACGACGGAGACGCCGTTCTGGTTCCAGCTCCCGGGCCTCCCGCAGCTCTGCTCGATGGTCAGGGTTCGAAAGCGCCACTTCCCGATTGACCTCCCCTGGTCGGCGGGGCTGGCCAAGGTCCAGGTCTTGCTCCACTCGACCGATCCCCGGCTCTACGCCCCGACCCAGACCTCGACGGCCAACCTGCCCACGCCGCTCGGCGGCATGACGTTCCCGGCTACGTTCCCGCTGTCCTTCGGCGGCGGGTCGGCCACCGGCGATGTCACCATCGACAACACCGGCAATGTGGAGATGCGCCCGATCCTCGTCATCACCGGACCGTGCACCAGCCCGAAGGTGGCCAATGACCAGGCCGGCTGGTCGCTCACCTTCACCAACCCGGCACAGACCGGCTTCACCCTCTCGACAGGGGAGTCACTGATCGTCGACACCGGAGCCCGGACGGTGCTGCTCACAACGGGAACCGGGATGCCGGCACCGCACGAGAACTGGGTCGTGCCGGGCTCGACCTGGCCGAGCGTCGACGTGGCCGGCGTCCAGCCGGGAGCGAACACCCTGCAATTTTCGTCGTCCGACGCCACCACGGTGGCGGGGCAGCTCTCGGTTCACTGGGCTCCCGCGTTTCTCTTGTGATCGGAGACCGCCGCATGTACACGATCCTCTTGAGCGGGCACGCCGGCTTCCTGAAGCAGGCCACCCGCGCCCTGGTCGACGCCGGCCTGCGGACACCGGTCGAGGCGTTCGGCCACGGCTTGACCGACAAGGTCGACGGCGGCACCGACCCGACGGTGAAGTTCCTCCGCTTGGAGGGCGAGGACGTCGACGTCGCCGCCCGGGCGGTCGAATCGCTGCGGTGGGTGCTGCGGGCCCACCACCCGGCGATTCCCGACGCATCGCCGGGCAGTCTCCTCGTGCCCGACGAGGACCTGGTCCGCCGGATCGTCCGCGACGAGCTCGCCAAGGCGGCTGGCTGATGGCGGCGCAGAATCCTCCATTCGTCCTCCAGGACGCGTCGCACTCCGCAGCGCTCTTCCGCCAGACCATCGCCGCGCTGCTCGGCCGCACCCAGCCCG
>JBOGGF010000162.1:0-2671 GCA_050743965.1 Acidimicrobiales bacterium | reverse complement strand
CGTCGAATTCCTCGTCGCTGGCTTCCAGTTCGCCCAGCCGCTGCAGGAGGTCCCTGCCTTCCTGCTCCTGCTGGAGCGCCTCGGAGGCGATGTCGTGACCGTCCTCGAACTGCTTGCGGACGACGGGCCAGAAGTGCTCCTGCTCGGTCGCCTCGTGCTGGGAGAGCGTCACCGTGATCATGTCGATGATCGACTTGCGCCGGGACAGGTGGACGGGCGAGCCACCGGACGTCACCCCGGGGATGGTCTCGACCTGCTCGAGCATGGCCGTCACCTGGTCGTGGACGCGGGTGAGGACGGTACAGATGTCGGTCTCCTCTGGCTCCTCGACCTCGCCGGGCACGGCATCGCGTGCTGCCGCGGCCGCCCGCATCTGCTCGTCGGCGGTGGTACGCCGCTTGATCCATTCGTGGACGAGCGGCTTGGACGTCGGGTTCTCCGGAGAACTTCCCGGGTAGACGAGGAACTGGTTGCTCTGGCCGATCATGCCGGGCCGTTGCAGCTCGTCCGGCGCGTAGGTGCTGCCTCCGTCGGCGGGCAGACCGGTCGCGACCATGAACGCCTGCCCGGCGGGGATGCCGAGCTGCCGGCCCACCGCCTCGTAGTCGCCGTGGGCACGGAACCCGGACAACGCCTGCTCGCGCGTCGGCACCTCTGCCCCCTTTCGTCGCACCCACCGCCGGCTCGACCGGCGCCTTCGGTTCCTACCCGGCACCCGCCGGGGCAAACGAGAGCCGCCCTGCTGACGAGGCTAGCCACCGGGAGACGCCATTGTCGGCTGCTTGCGGACCCCCGCCTCGTTGGCTGCGCGCCGGTGGCGGGCGTCAGGCCGGCGGCACGCTCGAGGGGTCGTCCGGAATGCCCGGTGGGCGAGGATGGTGGTGGACCTCGTACCCCGACCACCAGCCCTCGGCGTCGGGAGGGCAGGGGAACCCGAGGCCCTTGCGCCGATGGAGCGCATCGCGGACCGTCCGCTTGCACGCGGCCAGCGCCACCAGGTCGTCGATCGGCACCCACCCCGCCGACCACATCCGTTCCTCGCGGTGCCAGGCCTGCGTGCGGGCGGTCGCCACGGCGTCGGTCGCTGCCGCCGCCGCACACCGCGCCGGCTCGTCCACGTCGGCCAGCACGTCGGCCGCCCGCATCCACCCGTAGTCCATGTCGAGGCGCATGAGCCCCTGGGACACCTCGAACGGGCCGACGACGTCGACCCTCGGGTCGATGACCGTGAGCTCGGTCCCCGGTGGTAGCTGCGGGGCGAGATTGGTCCGCTGCCGTTCGGCGAACGCCACCGCGCCCACCGCCCGCAGGAAGACCGACGGCCCGCTGGCCCGGGTGTAGTCGGTGCGGTCGGGCGGCTGGTCGAGGGGGACCGCCAGCACGGCGACGATCCTGGTGGCCCCCAGCCGGGCGGCGGCTTCCACGGGGACGTTGCAGGCGACACCCCCGTCCACGTAGGCGTCGCCGGCGAGCGGGCGGGGCGGGAAGACCATCGGCACGCTGGAGGAGGCGATGATGCCCTCGACCAGATCGACCGGCCCGCCACCGGCGCCCGCCACCGGCGTCCGGGCGTCGGCCTCCACGATGGACCCGTCGCCGGTGACGTAGCGCAGCACGCCGGCGCCGAGGGCCACCACGGCCAGCCGCAGCTCGAGTCCCGGGCGGGCCACCAGGGCCGGGTCGATCGGTGCGATCCCGGCGGCTGCCGCGGCCCCGGGTCCCCTCCCGGCGGGTGCCAGCGCGGCCGCCAGTGGGTCGAGGGTGAGGACCGAGCCGGTCCGGCCGGGGAGCCGGCGACGGGCCTGCCGGAGGCTGGGGACGGCCCGGGCGACGCCGGCCGCCACCTCGAGCCAGTGGCGCCGGGTGGTCGAGGCGGGGCCCCACGGCCACGGTTGCCCCGGTGGCTCATCCCTCCGGTCGGCGCGGGGGCTGCCGCCCGGCACCGGCGGCCGCGTCCGCTCCACCAGCATGCGGTCGATGGCCCGCCCGAAGACCGTGCCGTCCAGGGCCGCCGCCCACGGCTGCTTGCCGAAGACCACGTCCGTGTGGGTGAGGGCGAGCAGGTCCTGGCGCAGTTCGCGAGCCCGCAGGACCATCTCCTCGTGCGTACGGGCCTGGGCGAGCACGGCCGCGCACACCGAGCCGACCGATGCCGCCGTCAGCACCTCGGGGACGAGCCCCGCCTCCTCGACGAGGTAGAGGACGGCCCCCGCCTCGAAGGCGCCCTTGGCGCCGCCGCCGGCGAGGACGAGCGCCGTCTTCTCCCGGGACTGCACGGGGGTTGACACCGCCGGATTCTGGCACCGGCGCCCATCGTCCGGCGATTCCGACGGAGCGGCGCCGGGTGACGACGCTGCCCGGCGGGCCGGCTCAACCTCCGGCCGCCGCCGTCACCACCTCGACGCGCGCCCCGTCGGGGACCACGGCCGAGTCCCACGCGGATCGGGGGACGACCTCGCGGTCCACCGCCACGGCCACTCCCCGGTCCGAGGTGCACACCAGTGCCACCACGTCGGCCACCGTGGTCCCCGCCGCCAGGTCGAGGGGTTCGCCGTTCACCACCGCCCGCAACCCGGGACCGCCGGCGAGCGGCCGCCCGGCCCCGGTCGTGGCGCGCCGCCCGGGGCGCCCCTCGGCCGTCACGCGGTGCCACGCGTGAGGAGGGCCGCCC
>JBOGGF010000161.1:0-1579 GCA_050743965.1 Acidimicrobiales bacterium | reverse complement strand
GTCCCTCAGCGCCACTGATACACCCTCGTGCGACCCTGTTCTCGTGGGCACGACGGAGCTGCGACGGGCGGGACGGGCGTTGGAAGAGGCGCTGTCCTCGTTCGCGGTCGAGGACGTCGGGGTGGCCGAGGCCCAAGAGCTGCTCGGTGCGGTGTCGGGCTGGGGGCGGCGGCTCGACGTCGCCCGGGTGGCGCTGTGTCGGCGGGTGACCGGGGCCGGGGCCCACCAGGCGATGGGCGAGCGGGACGCCGCCTCCTATCTGGCCAAGGTGAGCGGCACCTCACGGGCCAAGGCCAGAGGGGAGCTCGAGCTGGCCGAGCGCCTGGAGCACTTGGGCGAGGTCGGAGCGGCGGTGCGGTCCGGGCGCATCTCGGCCGACCAGGCCCGGGTCATCGCCCCCGCCGCCGAGGCCGATCCCGCCGCGACGAACGAGCTCCTCGGGGCGGCGGGGCACGACTCGCTGGCCGAGCTGGCCCAGCGGGCCGCCCGAACCGAGCGCGCCGCTTTGGGCGAGGAGGCCCAAGAGGAAAAGGAGCGCCGGGTGCACGAGCGGCGCTACTGCCGCACGTGGACGCCCCCCACCGGCGGCGTGCGGATCGACGCCTGGCTGAGCACCCTGGAGGGGGCAAAGGTCATGGCCGCCCTCACCAAGAAGACCGACCAGCTCTTGGAGGGCACCGACGAGCCGGTCGAGCGGGTCCGGGCCGACGCCCTCGTGGCGCTGTGCTGCGGGGAGCGCGTGGCGACCGAGGTCACCGTGCGCGTCGACGCCGGGGCGCTCGTGCGCGGGGCGGTGGAGGGCACCGAGGTGTGCGAGGTCCCCGGCATGGGGCCGGTCTCGGTCGCCCAGGCCCGCTCGCTCCTCGGCGACGCACTGTGGACCCTCCTCGTCACGAACGGCGCCGACATCTCGACCGTCACCTCCACCTCCCGGGTGGTCCCCCGGCGGCTCCGCAAGGCGCTCGAAGCGCGCGACGAGTGCTGTGTCGTGCCCGGCTGCGGGGCCCGCCTGCACCTCGAGCTCGACCACTGGCGCCTCGACTTCGCCGAGGGCGGTCTCACCTGCCTCGACAACATGTGCCGTCTCTGTAGACCCCACCACATGATGAAGACCATGGGCCTGCTCCACCTCGGGGGCGGCCCGGGCCGATGGTTCCTCGAGACCGGTCCGCGTCCAGCGAGGCCCGGTCGCCCCCACGCGGCGGCGAGCCGGCCGGCCACGGGCAACGCCCGGTCGCGGGACGGCGACGGCGACCGGGACCGGGACACGAACGGGGAGCCCGGCCCGGCCCGAGGCGGTCACGACCGGGTCCGGGTCCCGACGGGTCCGGGTCCCTTGGACGACGACTCCCTCGCTCGGGCGGGACCGTAGGGCCGGTGCCCCCGTGGCACGCTCCGCCCGTCTCGCACCCACCCCGCCCCGGCCGAGCGGGCGGTCCCTGGCGCGCCCGATCACCCACGCCGGGGGCCCCGCTGTGTCTCGGCTCCGGCGCGGGCACCGGTCATGGGGGCCGGCGGCGAGGAACCGTTGTGCATGCGAGCGGGTGGCCCGCACGGGATCATCGCCGGGCCGGACGAG
>JBOGGF010000160.1:0-3370 GCA_050743965.1 Acidimicrobiales bacterium | reverse complement strand
GGCCGACCCACGACGAGACGATCTCGGCGCCGCCGGGGACCGCTCCCGCCCCGGGCGCGGCGACCCGGTGGGCGGGCGCCCCGCCGGAGCGGCCTTCGGGCAGTGGACCGGGCTCGCCGACGAGGGGGTCCCGGAAGGCCAGGTTGCAGTGGACCGGTCCTGGTCCCGCCGGACCGGACATCGCCTCGGCCACCGTCCGGGCGGCGAGCGAGCGCCACGCGCCCCGAGTCGCCTCCACCGGCACGCCCGGGTCCGCCGACCAGCGCACCGCCTGGCCGTACAGGCCGGCCTGGACGATGGTCTGCGGCGCGCCGACCTGCTGCAGCTCGGGGGGGCGGTCAGCCGTGCAGACGATGACCGGGACCCTGCCGTGATGGGCCTCGACCACCGCCGGGTGCAGCTCCACCGCCGCCGTACCGCTGGTCGTGCACACCACCACCGGACGGCCGGTCGCCAGGCCGAGCCCGACGGCGAAGAAGCCGGCCCCGCGCTCGTCCAGCCGCACGTGGCACCGCAGCTCGGGCCGGGCCGCCAGGGCGAGGGCGAGGGGGGTCGAGCGCGAGCCGGGGCAGACGACGGCGTCGGTCACGCCAGCGCGCAGCCACTCGTCCACCAGGGTGGCGCAGAAGGTCGCCTGCGTGACGGCCTGGGTTACGCTCACCGGGTGCTCCGACACCGCCGGTGAGCCTCTACGTCGAGCACGTCGAGGCCCCCGAGGTCCCCGAGGTCCCGGGCGCCGCTCGTCCGCCGCTCGTCCTCGCCCACGGCTTCACCCAGACCGGGCGGCTGTGGGGCCCCTTCGCCGGCCTCGTCGGACGGCGCCGGCACCTCGCCTCGGTCGACCTCCCCGGGCACGGCGCCTCGGCCGGGGTGCGGGCGACCCTGGACGAGGGCGGCGACCTCCTCGCCGCCGCTGCCGCCGCTGTCGCCGCTGTCGCTGGCAGCGGGGAACCGGGTGACCTCCTCGGCTACTCCCTCGGTGCCCGCTTCGCCCTGCACGCCGCCCTCCGCCACCCCGACGTCGTCCGGCGGCTCGTCCTGATCGGCGGTACGGCCGGCATCGACGATCCGGCCGCCCGGGCCGCCCGGCGGGCGCGTGACGAGGCCACGGCCGACGACCTCGAGCGCACCGGCGACGTCGGGGGCTTCCTCCGGCGGTGGGTCGGCGGTCCGATGTGGGCGTCCCTGCCCGAGGCGGCCGCCGGGCTCGGTGAGCGGCGCCGCAACACCGCCGCCGGCCTCGCCTCGAGCCTGCGCCTGGCGGGGACGGGCACCCAGGAGCCGCTCTGGGACGCGCTGGGCTCCCTTGCACCGCCGGTGCTGGTGATCGCCGGGGCCGTCGACGTCCGCTTCGCCGTGGCTGGGCAGCGCCTGGCCCGGGCGGTGCCGGCCGGCGTGCTGTCGCTGGTGCCGGGTGCCGGTCACGCCGCCCACCTCGAGCGCCCCGATCTGGCTGCCGCCGTCGTCGAGCGATTCTTGGACTGAGCGGGTCACAGGAGGATCCCCGCCGCCAGGAGCACGCCCACCGCCAGCTGGAGGCGGCCGGTGGCCCCCAGCACCGGGAGCAGCCGCGGGCCCTCGGCACCACCCAGCACCGTCCGCGCCGGCCCCACCGCCAGGGGTGCGACGGCCATGGCCACCAGCGCCCACGGTCGCAGGGCGGCAACGCCACCGATGCCGGCGGCCACGCCGAGGAGCGATCCCACGTAGAGCCACCCGGCCCGCCGGCGGCCGAGGCGCACCGCCAGGGTCCGCTTGTCGGCCACCCGGTCGCCGCCGACGTCCCGCAGGTTGTTGGCTTCGAGCAGGGCGGTTGCCAGCAGGCCCACGGGCACCGACGCCAGCAGGCTGACCGGGACCCAGCCGTGCTGGACGTAGGCCGAGCCGGCGGTCGCCACCACCCCGAAGAAACAGAACACGAACAGCTCGCCCAGTCCGAGGTAACCGTAGGGGCGGGGCCCGCCGGTGTAGAGCCAGCCGGCGGCGACCGACGCCGCTCCCACCGCCAACAGCCACCACGAGGTGACTGCTGCCAGGGCCAGACCGGCCGCCGCCGCCACGAAGAAGGAGAGGTAGGCCGCCCGCCGAACCGCCGCCGGGGCGGCCAGGCCCGAGGCGACCAGGCGCACCGGTCCGATCCGCTGGGCGTCGGTGCCGCGGACCCCGTCGGAGTAGTCGTTGGCGTAGTTGGTCCCCACCTGGAGGGCGAGGGCGACGACCAGTGCGCACGCCGCCCGCCACCAGACGATGCCGCCGTGCGTCCACCCGGCGGCGGTACCCACCACCACCGGGACGGCGGCAGCCGCCAGGGTGCGCGGCCTGGCACCCTGGACCCAGCGGCTCAAGGACGGCCCGGGCGAGTGTCGTCGTGCCCGGTCGTGCGCGCCGGCAGCTCCGGGCCGGTCACCACGGTCATGGCGACCTACGCTACCGGCCGATGCCCGATCTCGTCGCCCTGGACCTGCCCGGGGGCCGAGGCTTCGTCGACGCCCTCCGGGCGGTCTGGGACACCGGGGACGCCGCCGCCCCCCTCGACCCCCGGCTGCCGATGCCGGCCCAGCGCGCGCTGCTCGCCGCGCTGCGACCGACCCGGCTGGTCGGTCCAGACGGGCAGATCACCCGGCTCCCCGGTGGCGCGCCGGCCGAAGAGGGCGACGCGCTGGTCGTGGCGACGAGCGGCTCGACCGGCTCCCCCAAGGGCGTCGTCCTGACGCACGCCGCCGTGGCGGCCAGCGCCCGGGCCACGAGCGCCCGGCTCGGCGTGGACCCGGCCCGGCACACGTGGCTCGCCTGCCTCCCCATGGCCCACGTGGGCGGGCTGTCGGTGGTGGCCCGGGCCCTCGTCACCGGGACGCCGCTCGTCGCCATCCCCCGCTTCGACGCCGCCGAGGTGGACCGGTTGGCAGCGGCGGGCGCCGCGACTCACGTGTCGCTGGTGGCGACGGCGCTGCGCCGGATCGACCCGTCGGCTTTCACCGCGGTCCTGCTGGGCGGCGCAGCGCCGCCGGGCGACGTCCCGGCCAACGTCGTGGCCACCTACGGCATGACCGAGACCGGGTCGGGCGTCGTCTACGACGGGTTCCCGCTCGACGGGGTCGAGGTGGCCATCGGGACCGGCGGCCCGCACGGCGGCGAGGAAGGCGAGATCCTCCTGCGGGGAACGATGCTGCTGCGCTGCTATCGCGACGGAACCGATCCCCGGGTCGCCGGGCCCGGCGGCCGGGGCGGCTGGCTCGCGACCGGCGACGGCGGGCGCCTGGAGGAGGGCGGGCGGCTCACCGTACACGGCCGCCTGGCCGAGGTGATCGTGACCGGCGGCGAGAAGGTGTGGCCCGTCGCCGTGGAGCGGGTCCTCACCACCCACCCGGCG
>JBOGGF010000159.1:0-4495 GCA_050743965.1 Acidimicrobiales bacterium | reverse complement strand
CCAGCCGGCAACCTTGCTGCGCTGGCACCGGGCTCTTGTCGCCAAGCGCTGGACCTACCCGCACGGTCGGACCGGTCGACCTGGCATCGCAGCGGGAACCACCGCGCTCGTCCTCCGGTTGGCGAAGGAGAACCCGACCTGGGGCTATCGCCCGATCCACGGCGAGCTCGCCACCATGGGCATCGTTCTCGCCTGAAGGGTCCAAATACTCGATGCCGCGGTCCGGCGACGAACGGTCGGGGTACGGATCAGGGTGTGGGGCGGCAGACTGGCGAGCTCGTGCACCCGGAAGGTCGATTCGGGCGCGAGTAGTCGCCACCGAGCAGCCCCTGGGTGTTGCTAATGGCACCCACAGGTTCTGCGAGAGGGGGAGGGGGAGGTTCCCTCCCGCCACTCGCCAGGGCGCGTCTCTTCTCTCACGGCGCGCGAGCTGCCGGACGCACGCCGATGGAACTCACCGTCCTTGTCTCCGCTTTTCTTCACCTGCCCGATAACTCAGGTGATCAGCCGGGCGGCGTGTGCCGCCGCCAGAGCGAGGGCCAGGATGATGAGGGCGACGTACCAGCGCCCGGTCAGCTTAGGGATACGCAACGGGCTGACCATGAGCACGGCCAGCCCCACCCCGCCAGCGCTGAGGGCGACCCGGAAGGCGTTGGGCCCAAGCGGCCCATCAAGGAGCATCAAGGCCACAAAGCTGATGATGGCCAGATCGGTTGGCAAGCCGGTGTAGGTATTCGAGGCTGCGTCGAGTCCGTGGACGTTGAAGTAACTAAGGCGCATAGCCGTGGCCGCGGCGAGCAGCATGGCCACCGGCACGTACGCAAGTCCGAAGTGGCCATACGACAAGATCACAACACCGAGGGCAGTACCGGCCGACACCATGTCGGCCAGCGAGTCGAGGTTGGCCCCGAATGCACGCTGCTCGGCCGTACGCCCCGGCGTCCGCTTGGCCACGGGGCCGTCGACCAAGTCGAAGAGGAAGGCACCTACGAGGCTGATGGCGGCCCCTGCGTGCGCCCCCCGCACGGCCAGCGTGACCGCCAGGATGCTGGCTCCAAGCCCGGTGAGGGTGAGGAGATTAGCGGCGTCGGTGAGTTGAGACAGGATGGTCGGAGGCGAGGGCGCGTCGTTTCCTCGCGCACCGGCGATCGGTGATCGGCTCAGGGCCGGTCCAGGGCGAGCTGGGATAGGGCGTTGACGAGCCTCCGGTTATCGGCCGCCGTACGCGATGCGATGCGCACGTAGCGATCAGCCTCAGGCATCGTCTTCGACGCGCAATCCTTGATCAGGATGCCGCGTTCTACGTACAGCCGTCGAGCAAGCGCTGGTCCCGTTAGAGCGGGTGTGGTGATCTTGCAGAACACGAAGTTGGCGTCGGGCTGGAAGGGAGCCAGTCCCGGCAGTTCGCGCAACGCGCGGTAGAGCTCCTGGCACGTGTCGCGCACCACCTCGCAACTGGCTGCGAACTCGCTCCGGTTGCGGCTCACCTGGCGCAGGAAGGACTCCGCCATGCCGTTGAGGTTCCAGATTGGTAGATGGGAGCGAACGGCAGCCGCGAAATGCCGGTCGGCGGTGAGGAGGTAACCGATGCGCAGGCCGGCGATGCCGAACACCTTGCTCATGCTCTTGATGATGACCAGGTTGGGGTGATTGTCAACATCGCCCTCGACACTGGCTGTCCGCCCGGCGCGGGAGAACTCGATGAATGACTCGTCCACGATCAGCCGGCACCCGCACTCCGCTAGGCGGCGGGCCAGCCCCAGGACTGCCGGACGGTCGACGGAGAGGGCCGTCGGGTTGTTGGGGGTGACGAGGACGGCGGTGTCGGAGCCCGCCAGTCGAGCCGACTCGGCGAAAGTCTCGAGGTCGAGCTTGAGGGTCACCGGGTCGAGCGCCACGCGGTCGAGCTGATCGAGCCTCAGTACGTTCTCGTACTCGTTGAAGGAGGGGACGGGGATCGTCATCTTCTCGATGAAGTGCTCGCCCAGCACTTTGATCAGTTCAGCGGCCCCGTTGCCCACGACGATGTTCGCTGGATGGGTTGTCGCCCATTGGGCGACGAGGCGGTCGAGCTCTAGTTGACCAGCTGGGTAGTTGGTGACGATGTCGGGTAGCTCCTTGCGGAGAACGTTAAGCATTGAGGGTGGAGGGAAATGCAGGTTGTATAGGTAGGAATGGTCAACGATGCCGTAACGCCAGTACGACCCATGTAGTGATTGGATGCGGTCGAACTGGCGCTCACGGCTCAAGAATATGAACTCGGCCATCTCGATGTCGCGGTAATCGTCGAGTTCGTACCACCGGTTGGCCGACACGTCGACCGCGACGAGGTCCGCCAACGAGCCGTCTGCCACGAGGTCGCGAAACACCGTCTCGTAGTAGGCTTGCACGTTCCCGCTTCCCACTTGGTGGCACAGTTTGGGCAAGATCTTGGTGCGCAGCGTCTCGGCCCGCAGCAGATAGATGTTGACCGTCTTCTGAGCCTCATTTCCGTTGAGATGCCCGTCCAGCTCGGCGCCAAGAATGAAGGCAGTCACGAAGCCGTTGTCGTCGTGACGAACGACCGTTCCCGAGAAGTTGGCGTTGCCAGAGGCCACGGCCATACTGCTGCCAGTCTGCTCGCGCAAGCGCATCACGACGTCCCGGTCGAAGAGGATGTCGCCCTCGAGCAATAGGATGTCCTCGTCGCAGTATCGGCGGGCGTCCCACAACGAGCGAATATTGTTGGTCGTATCGAACAGCGGGGCATCGACGTACTCGATGTCGATTCCGGCGAAATTGTGTCCTACCCTGCGACGGATCTGGGCTGCCTCGTGGCCGACCACGATGACGGCCTCGGTCACCCCAGCCGAGGCCAGTACCCGCAGACAGGAGAACAGGATCGGGACCCCGTTCACCTCGACGAGGCACTTGGGCAGGCCGATGGTGAGGGGCCGCATGCGCCGGCCAACACCAGCGGCGAGGATGAGCGCGCGGCGAACGGGCAACGACCCCGGCGACAGGTTCCGCGGGACCGGCTCCATCGCTCCAAATGCCACCGTCTGCGTCACAGCAAGCCTCCAGGCCTTTCGATGGCAGCGTTGCCGTCCATTGCGCTGCCTGGTCAATCGGCTCTTGGGGAACGGCTTCGGACCGTCAGCATCGAGAGAGACTCTGTCGACGCAGTAGATGCAATCTAACATTTCTTTCGGAGTCCGCCCTGGGTTCACGGGCTGAGGCGCTGCGAAACTAGGTCATCAGCACTACGGTCGGCTCGGATGCCAGCTAATCAGAGTGAGGAGCACCGCCTCGACTACGAGCTGGTGCGTTCCTACTGGGAGGAGGCTGCCCTTGAGGCCGATTCGGCTTCCTACATGGCTCATGAGCAGGGTCTGCCCCGCAGCTGCGTCGAGCATCGCTTCGCACTCGAGCAGGTGGTGGTCGAGCGGTGGTTCGCCCGGCTGGGACCCGCGGCCTCAGTGCTCGACGTCGGGTGCGGTGCAGGGGCATGGGTAGAGTTGTTCACGCAGCGCTACAGGCGAGTCGTCGGCGTGGACTCAAGCGTCGGGATGCTAGCCGCGGCCCGGCGGCGCCTGTCCGGGCAGGGCAACGTCGAGCTGGTGCACGGGGATGCCCGGACTGTGGCCCTCGACGGCGAGTTCCAGGGCGTGCTGCTCGGCGGGCTCCTGATGTATCTCGATCGAGCCGACGCCGTGGCACTGATGGCCCGCCTCGGCCGGCTGGCACCGAGGGGTCGAATTATCTTGCGCGAATCGGGGCTTCGCGCCGGAGTCGAAATACAGGCAGGCACGTACCAGGTGGTGTACCGATCACTGCAGGAGTACCAAGCCATGGCTGGCGAGGCCAACTTGCGCGTCGTTGCCGTCGAGCGCAATCGAGGCTACGCGCACATGGAGATCGCCGTTGCACTGGTCAACTTGGCCCGACGCTTACCGCCCCTAGCCCGCCGTGATGCGGCCGCAGTTGGCGGCCCGCTGTGGCGTCTCTTGTGGGCCACGGCGCCCGTTTCCCTCGAGCTGATCCCCCGAGCCCTCGAGGCCGTCGGCCTCGACTGGCCCCGTCTGACCAACCACTTCCTTCTCCTCGAGGCGAGCCCGTGACTGACGACTCGCAGCACGCCGTCCTCCAGATGCGGCTGTGGGTGCCGATTACTCGATCACCGCATTCACCAGGCGCTTTGTGAAATGACCGGGCGTGAGTCCCACCAGCGGTAGGACTATCGAGCATGAGGTGACTGGTAGGTCGTACCTGCTGTCGTACCTTCGAGCGCATCCGCGCTCTGTGATCTTGGTACCCGATCGCGAAGGGTCCAGAGACCTCCCGCCGCCGGCTTGACCAGCCAGGATGGCGCCGGCGAGGCTGCTGCCCGTGGTGCTCTCCTTCCTCTTCCGCCTGATCCATCGCGCCTTCGGAGCGCTCAGGTGGATCACCGATCGGGTGATGGAGTCCATGAGCGCCTGGCAGAACCGCCCCCTCGACCGGGTCTCCCCGGTCG
>JBOGGF010000158.1:0-12916 GCA_050743965.1 Acidimicrobiales bacterium | reverse complement strand
GCGGGGATCGGAGCGCCGGGCGGGCCGCGGGGATCGGACTTGCCGTTGGGCTCGCGGCCGACGCGGGGCTCGCGGCCGACGCGGGGCTCGCGGCCGGGGCCGGTGCGGAGGCTGGGGCTGGGGCTGGGGCCAGCAGTCCTCCCTCGACCGGCGGGTCCCCCACCGGGGTCGAGAGCCGGGAGAGCTCCGCCACCACGAGGCGCTCGTGCTCCTCGGCGTCACGTCGGGCCGAAGAGGGCAGCCAGCGTCCCACCATCAGGAAGATCGTCGGGATGAAGACGATCTCGCCCGCCACGCAGACCCACCACCAGTGCTGCCACTGGCTGGGCGCTGACTTGGCGGCCTGTGTGACCGTGGGACCGTGGGACCTCAGGTACTGGAAGCCCGGCTGCTTGGCCGCTGCCCCCAGGGCGACCAGACGCTTGACGGCGGTCCCGGAGGCCACGTGGAGCTTTGCCGAGATGTCGCCAACGGCCGTGGTCAGCGCCTTGCCTGTCGTCGGGTTCGCCGTCAAGGCATTGAGCGTCGGGGTGGGCACTGCAGCGGCCGTCGCCAGCTCGTGGGCGTACCGGGTCGACAGGGCCTGCACCTTGGCTCCGTAGGTGACGATGGGGGTCATCGAGCTGACGACGAACGGGAGGGCCAGTGACGACAGGGTGACGATGGCGCGCAGCACCCAGCCGTTGACGGCCAGCCCGGTGGCGGTGAGGGCCGGGTTGCGCCGCTCGATGGTCTCGGTGAAGGCGGCGAACCACGGCGCGTAGGCGATCCCGAGGAACACCGCCGTCAGGCTCATGATCACGACGAAGGTCGAGAAGCTGGTGTGGGGATGCGTCGTGCGTCCCAAGAAGATGATGGTCATCACGATGCCGCCGGCCGCGCCGACCAGCATGAGCGGCTTGCGGACCCGTAACCGGTCGGAGATCGCGCCCGAGAGGACCAGCGCGCCGGCGTCGAACGCCCAGAACCAGTCCCCGAGGGTGTCGGCCTTCTGGGTGGTGAAACCGAAGATGGCGGAGAAGTAGATCACGAGGAAGCCGACCATGGCGTAGTAGACGAGCAGGAGCATCGCCCCACCCGCGGCCGGGCCGACGATGTCCCACCTGAGCATCCGCCGCCACGGATTGCGGATGGCCGCGGCGACGTCGATGCCCTTGGCCCTCGCTTCGATGAGCATGCGGTCCCGCATGCTCACCATGAGCTGGTCGCGAAGGTTGGGCGAGAGCTCCCGCAGGCCGACGAGCGCCACCGCGAAGACGCCTATCCCGGCGATCCCGCAGATAGTGAACTGGTCCTGCCAGGCGTGCAGGTGCGACAGCGTGTCGCTCGAGACGATGGCGACCACGAGGCTGCCCATGACCGGCCCGAGGGTCCAGAACCCCATGGCCGACGCCCGCCCCAGCTGGGGAGAGAAGTCCCGCACCAGGGCGGGAGTGGCGACGAGGACCACGCCCTCGACCGCTCCGACGGCTGCGAACAGCACGAAGAACGTGACCTTTGTCGGAGCGGTTGGCAGGAAGAGGACCAGTACCGCCGTGATCAGCAGGCCGTACGTGACCATGTTGGCCCGGCCCCACCTGTCGGCGGCCCCAGCGAGGAGGGAGAAGAAGGCGCCCGCCAGTCCGGCGAAGACCCCCACGCCGTAGACGTAGTACCGGAACGACATCCCGTAGTGGCCGATGATTGTCGGCGAAACCGCCCCGGCCACGTAGAGCTCGTAGTAGAGCATGATCGTCGCCATCACCACGATGGCGAGGTAGAGGACGCGGCGTGCGCGCTCGGGGTAACCGTCGAGCGACCGGTGCCACAGCCAGCGCATCGGCGTGCCGTTCGGTGCCGACCGCTCGCCGATGGTGATTGCCACCTCCACCCCCTGGGACCGTGCCGCCCCTTCCCGAGGACCAAGACCGCGAGCCGTGCGACGCACCCACGGCTCGCCGGTGATCTCGGTCACCGAGCGGCGACAGTGTGTCACTGGCCAGCCGTGGCGGCAAGCAATTTTCCCGCCCGGGCGACGGAGATCTCGCGCGCCGTATCGAGGCGCCGGGCGGGAGGCGCCGGACCGGCGGCTACTTCGTCGGACCGGCTGCCGCCTTTCGGAGCCGGGTGGCGGCTACGCCCCGCCCTCGAGGCAGCCCAGCCGCAGCCGAACGCTCGTCCCCCAGTCACCCGAGGCAACGTCGACGGCGTCGACCAGCTGGCGGGTGATCCACAGGCCGCGCCCGCCGAGGGCGTCGAGCGGCGGCAGGCGATAGCCGGCGAGGGCGTCGGCGAGCCCCGGTCCGTCGTCGTCGACCTGGACCATCGCCCAGCGACCCTCACGCCAGCAGGCGATCTCGATCGTGGCGGCACCCGCTTGCTGCGAATTGGTCACGAGCTCCGACGTCGCGACCAGAAGCGCGTCGCACACTTCCGGATCTACGCCACCGCCGAGCGCTCCCATGCCGGGGCCCTGCAGGAGGGCGGCGAGCTGGGCGCGTACGGCCGCGCCCTTCGGACCGGCGAGGCGGACGGCGCACTCGGGCACGGGAAGGGCATCGGGGCGGGCGGTGACGAGGACCTGCTCGGGCGGTAGGTACTCTCCACACGGCACCGGCGCCGCCAGCCCGAGGTACGGATGGCTGGCACGGGCGCGCTCGATGGTCGCCGTCGACTGCGCCGCGGGATCGTAGACGCAGGCCATCGTGACCGGACGATCGGCGAAGGCACAGTTCAGCACTGCGTCGAACCGCTCCCATTCAGCCCGGAGCACGGGGTCGGCTTCCGGCCATGCGCACTCCCCCAGGAAACAGAGCCGGTCGGTCCCGGCCGCCAGCTGCTCGTCGACCACGTCGTGGATGGCTCGCAGGCGGCGAAGCGGGTGCGCTTGCCACTTCGCGGTGTCCGTAAAGGACACCGCCGCGGTGCCGGGTCCGAGCCCGGCGCGCAGCGCCGCCAGGCGATCGCACGAGAGGTTGACGTGCACGCTCGCGCCGTCGGAGAGGGCACGCTGGATGACGGGGACCGCCTCTCCCGCGAGCGCCTCGGGCGACGCCGCCAGCAGCATCGTGTGCGTGAAGGACCCGGACGGGCACACCTCGCTCACGTCGTCGCCCCTTTCCCCCTACTCGTCGCTCCGCCCGATCGTGCCCATCAGGGCCCGTCAGACCGCCGCCCCATCCCGCCCCATCCCGGATGTTACAGCTCCATGGCGAAGCCGCCCAGCCCTCTACCCCGGCATCCACGGTGGCAAACCGTCGACGTTGCACATCGTGGCATGGTGGGATCACGCTCTGGGCCATGCCCACGGATCGCTACACCCACGGACACCACGAGAGCGTGCTCCGGTCGCATCGCTGGAGGACGGCCGAGAACTCCGCCGCCCACCTGCTCCCCCACCTGCGCACGGGCCAACGGCTCCTCGACGTGGGCTGTGGGCCGGGGACCATCACCGTGGACCTGGCGGGACGGGTGGCGCCCGGCGAGGTCGTCGCCGTCGACAATGCGCCCGCGGTGCTCGACTTCGCCCGGCGGACGGTCGCGGAAGCGGGGGCCACCAACGTGGCGGTGCAGGTCGCCGACGTCTACGCCCTGCCCTTCCCCGACGACAGCTTCGACGTCGTACACGCCCACCAGGTGTGCCAGCACCTCACCGATCCGGTGACGGCGCTGGGCGAGATGCGGCGGGTGTGCCGATCCGGCGGTGTCGTGGCGGTGCGCGACGTCGACTACCCGGCAATGGCGTGGCACCCGCCGGACCCCCGCATGGACCGGTGGCTCGAGGTCTACCTGGCGGTGGCCCGCGGCAACGGGGCGGAGCCAGCGGCGGGGCGCCACCTCCTGTCGTGGGCCCGCGCCGCCGGCTTCTCCGAGGTGACGCCCTCGGCCAGCGCATGGTGCTTCGCCACGCCGGATCTCCGGCACTGGTGGGGATCCCTGTGGGCCGACCGGATCAGCCGCTCGTCGCTGGCCGGCCAGTCGATGGCCGGTGGCCACGCCGACCGGGCGGAGCTCGAAGCGCTCGCCGACGCCTGGCGACGGTGGGCCGCCGATGACGACGGCTGGTACTCGTCCGTCCACGGCGAGGTGCTCTGCCGTCCGTGACGCCAGGCGCCGGTCCTCCCGGGCCGCCACGGTGGTGCCGGTCGGCGGTGATCATCCCCAGGCCCTTCCTCAACGCGGCCAGGGGCGGGCACTCCGCCGGCGCCGGCCACCGATTGGGCCACTGGCAAGGCGGCCACGCACGGCCGGCCCAGCCACCGCGGCCGCGCCCACTGCCAGCCCGACGAAGGCGGCGAGCGGTCCCACCGTCCGCACCATCCGGCGCGCCACGGGAGGGACCGGGCGCGGGCGCACCCGGTCCTCCGGGTGCCGGGGACCGCCGTCGGCAGCAGGCTCGGCCGCCATCCGCAGCACCTCGGCGAGGTGGAGTGCCCTGCGATCGGTCGTCTGCTCGATCTGGGTCTTGCACGAGAAGCCGTCGGCCACGACGACCGTGTCGGACGCCGCAACCCGCACGGCCGGCAGCAGGGCCTCCTCCCCGCAGTCGACCGAGATGTCGTACTTGCCCCGCTCGAAGCCCCACGAGCCGGCCAGCCCGCAGCACCCGCCGGTGAGCGACTCGACCTCGAGCCCCATCCGGCCGAGGACCTTCGCCTCGTGCCCGGACTGTCCGGTCGCGCGGCCATGGCAGTGGGTCCACACCAGGGCCTTCCCCTCCAGGTGGGGAACGTCCACGTCCTCCCGCTCGAAGAACTCGGAGAAGTGGACGGCATTCTGGGCCAGACGCTGGGCGTCGTCGTCGTGCGGCAGCATCTTGGGAAGCTCGTCCCGGAAGACCGCTAGGCAGCTCGGCTCCATCCCGATGATCGGCACCCCCTCGCGGGCGTAGGGCCGGAGGCGATCGAGCAGGTGGTGGAGGTAGGCCTCGGCCGCGTCGAGGAACCCGTAGTCGTAGAGGGGCCGGCCACAGCAGAGATGGCCCTCGGGCATCACGACGCGGAAGCCAGCGGCCTCGAGAGCCTCCACGCACGCCACCCCGACATCGGTGTGCATGCGGTTGTTGAACGTGTCGGGGAAGAGGACCACCGGCTGGCCGCCCGGGTTGGCCGCACCGCCCCGCCGGAGGAACCAGTCCTGGAGGGTCTCCGCCCCGACCGTCGGGATCTGGCGGCGCCGGTCGACGCCGGCGACGAACCGGGTCAGCGCGGCAGTGGGCGGGAACTGACTGGCGGCGTTGACCAGCTCGGGGAAGCGGGACGCCAGGCGGGACGCCTGGTCGATGAACCCCATGGCGTAGGCATAGCGGGGCCGCCAGCGCCGCGGCGACTGGTAATGGTGGTAGAGGAACTCCGCCTTGTAGGTCGGCATGTCGACGTTGACGGGGCAGTCGTTGGTGCATCCCTTGCAGGCCAGGCACAGGTCGAGGGCATCGAAGACCTCCTTTGACGCCCACCCGTCGGTGATGACCTCGCCCCGGAGCATCTCGAAGAGGAGGCGGGCCCGGCCGCGGGTCGAGTGCCGCTCCTCGCGGGTCACCCGGTAGCTCGGGCACATCGTCTGGTCGGCCTCGGGGACGCGGCACTTGCCCACGCCCACGCAGCGCAGCGCAGCATGGGCGAAGTCCCCGCCGTCCTCCTTGTAGGCGAACTTCACCGGCGTGCGGGTCGGGTTGTAGTCGGGCCCGAGGGCCAGGTCCTGGTCCAGCTCGAACGGGTCGACGACCTTCCCTGGGTTCATGCGCCACTGCGGGTCCCAGATGCGCTTGAACTCCCGCATGGCTTGCAGCAGCTCAGGCCCGTACTGCCGCTCGAGCAGCTCGGCTCGCTGCTGGCCGTCCCCGTGCTCGCCCGAAAGGGTGCCGCCGTAGGAGACGACGAGGTCGGCCGCCTCCTCCATGAAGCGTCGGTAGCTGGCGATCCCTTCCTTGGACCGCAGGTCGAAATTGATGCGGGAGTGGACGCAGCCCTGACCGAAGTGGCCGTAGAAGGCGCCGCGCAGTCCGTGGCGCGAATAGAGGTCCTGCAGGTCCGCCACGTAGTCGCCGACGCGCGCCGGTGGCACCGCCGAGTCCTCCCATCCGGGCCAGTGGTCGCCGTCGCCGGGCGGGAATGCGGTGGCCGCCAGCCCGGCTTCCCGGATGGTCCACAGGTCCTCGCTGTTGCCGCCGTCCTGGACGCTCTTGGATATGAGCATCCGCTCCTCTCCGTAGCCCTGCTTGCGCAACCACTCCATCATCGCCTCGGCTGCCTCCACCGAGTCCGCCCCCTCGTCGGCACCGAACTGCACCATGAGCCAGGCCTTGCCCGGCGGGAGCTCCTCCAGGTCCTCCACGTTCATCGCCAGCTGCTGCTGGTCGTTGATGAGGACGTGGTCGATGGCCTCCAGACCGATCGGCTTGAACCGTTCGATGATCTCGGTGACATGCTGGCCGGCTTCGGCGATGGCGTCGTAGGCGACGACGACCAGCGTTCGCTCCAACAGCGCCGGCGTGAGCTTGAGCACGACCTGGAGCGCGGTGGCACACGTGCTCTCCGTGCCCACGAGGGCTCGGGCCACGTTGAACCCCTTCTCCGGGAGCAGCTCGTCGAGGTTGTAGCCCGAAACCCGTCGGGGCAACGTCGTCACGTCGGGGAAGCCGAGGCGGATCGCGGCGGCATAGCGGTCGCGCAGGTCGCGCAGCTTGGCGTAGATCTCCCCCTTGCGACCGCCGGCGATGATGATCTCGTCGAGCTGGTCCTCCTCGCCGACCCCGACCCAGAACCGCTCGCCGCCGTAGGTGCAGATCTCCATCGCCTCGACATTGTCCGAGGTCCGCGGGCCGGGGCCATACAGCTGTGCCTGGACCGAGTGGACCCCGCACGAGTTGTTCCCGACGTTGCCGCCGATCGTGCAGCGGGAGTGGGAGGACGGGTCCGGCCCGAAGACGAGGTCGTCCTTCCCGGTGTGCCGGTTCACCGTCTCGTTGATGGCCCCGGGCTCGACGGTCACCAGCCGCCGCTGGACGTCGGTCGGGCCGATGGCCGTCAGGTACTTCGAGTTGTCGATGACGACGGCGTAGTTGACCGTCTCTCCCGACAGGCTGGTGCCGCCGCCCCGGTTGACCACCGGTGCCCCGAACTGCGCCGCCACCCGGTGGGTGGCAACCACGTCGTCCAGCGTCAGGGGCACCACCACCCCCAGGGGGACCTGGCGGAAGTTGGAGGCGTCGTTGGCGTACATGGCCAGCGATGCGGCATCGAAGCCGACTTCACCGTCGATCGCCGCCTCGAGCCCCGCCTGCAGGCCGCGCACGTCGATATCCGTCGTGCCCACCATTCCCACCGCCATGGCCGGATCGGGCTTGACCGGAATGGTCCGGCGCCGCTGGGCGGCGACCCCTCCGCTCACTTCTGCTCCCCCGGGAGGAAGTCCTTGGCGTGCTCGGCGAGCTCCGACCACTTCCCCTTGAAGCCCCTGATGGCGATCTCCATCGCTGTCTCGTCCCCCTTCAGGAGGCCGCTGAGGGTCTCGCGCAACATGTGCGGCCGGACATGGGGGGGCAGCGGCGGAACCGACGGATCGGTCACCAGCTCGACCAGCACCGGCCGGGTGGCGGCGAGCGCCTGCTCCCACGCCGGCACGACCTGGTCGGGTCGGTTGACCTTGATGCCTTCGAAGCCGAAGAGGCGAGACAGCTCGGCCGCCGGGACGTAGGGGATCGTCTGGGTGGCCGGGTTCTTCGGGTCGCCCGAGAGCACCCGCTGCTCGTACGACACCTGGTTGAGGTCCTCGTTGACCAGGACGACGATGATGAACGTCGGGTTCTGCCCGAGCAGCTCCTTCTCGTAGCGCTTGACGGTGAGCAGCTCGTTCATGCCCAACATCGAGAAAGCCCCGTCGCCGGTGAAGCCGATCACCGGACGGTCCGGGTGGGCGAACTTCGCACCAATGGCGTACGGCACGCCCGGCACCATGGTGGCGAGGGTGCCCGACAGCGACGAAAGCATGTCGCCTCGGATGTCGAGGTAACGGGCGAACCAGTTGGTGGCCGAGCCGGAGTCGGAGGTGAGGATGGCACGGTCGGGGAGGAGCTTGTTGAGCTCCCAGAAGGCGTACTGCGGGTTGAGCGGGTCGGCGTCCTGGTGCGCCCGGTCGTCGAGCACGCGCCGCCACGTGGCGACCTCGCCCTCGATCAGCTCCCGCCACCGGCGGTCCGTCTTGCGCTGGAGCCGGGGGATGAGGGCCGACAGCGTGTCCTTGGCGTCACCGACGAGGGAGACCTCGTTGGGGTAGCGGACGCCGATGAGCGAGCCGTCGATATCGATCTCCACGCAGCGGGCCTCGCCCTCCGGCGGCAGCCACTCGGCGTAGGGGAAGGAGGTGCCGATCATCAACAGGGTGTCGCAGTGCGTCATCATCTTGTTCGACGGCTCGGTGCCGAGGAGGCCGATCGAGCCGGTCACGAAGGGCAGGGTGTCCGGGAGCACGTCCTTGCCGAGCAGGGCCTTGGCCACGCCGGCCCCGAGCAGCTCGGCGACCTCGGTCACCTCGGCCGCCGCCTTCTTCGCCCCCTGGCCGATGAGGATGGCCACGCGCTGGCCATCGTTGAGCACCTCGGCGGCCTGGCGGAGCAGCACGTCGTCGGGCACCTCGTGCGGTTGGTTCCACCCCACACTGGTGAAGGTGGCGCCATGGGTCCGCGGCGGGTCGCTGTACTCGGACTCCTGGACGTCCTCGGGGACGATCACGATCGCCGGTCGCCGCTCGCTGTATGCCGACTTGATCGCCCGATCGAGGACGTGACGGGCCGAGTGCTCGTCCATCACCGTGCTGACGAAACCGCCCACGTCCTTGAAGAGCACGTCGAGGTCGATCTCCTGCTGGTAGTGGGCGCCGACGGACATCCGCTTCTGCTGGCCGATGACGGCGATCACCGGTTGGTGGTCGAGCTTGGCGTCGTAGAGGCCGTTGATCAGGTGGATGGCGCCGGGGCCCGACGTCGCCATGCACGCCCCGATCTCGCCGGTGAACTTGGCGTGGGCGCACGCCATGAAGGCCGCCATCTCCTCGTGCCGGGATTGGGTGAAGACCGGTTCGTCCACATGCTCGAACGCGCCGACGAAGCCGTTGATGCCGTCACCGGGATAGCCGTACACCCGATGGATGCCCCACTCCTTCAGGCGTTCGAGCATGAACTCGGCTACGAGTGGCATGGCGCTCTCCCTTCGCGTCGGCGATCGTCTCTCTGTGTCGACCCTGTGTCGACCCGATACCCGGACGGGCCGATCAGCACCCGCCGTGTGCGGGATACGGCCGCGGCGCACTCGGGCGGCGGGGCCCGGTCCGCCCACCTCCCGTTCCCCCGCAGGGCCGACCGGGTAGAGGCAGGCCGTGCGCCGCCCTGTGCCCAACCGCCGCCTCGCCCTCCGGCTCGGCTGGGGGACGCTGCTCCTCGCTGCACCAGCAGTCGCCCTACGCCTCCTGGGGGGCACACCGACCCCCGATGCCCGGACGATCGCACGGGTGCTCGGTGCCCGCCACGTCGTCCAGGCGGCGTTCGAGCGGTGGGACGACGGGCGGCACCGCTACCTGCTCGCTGCCGTGGACTGGGCACACGCCGCGTCCGGCGTCGCCTTTGCCAGCGTGGACCGGCGCTGGCGGCGGCCGGCGCTCACCGACGCCGCCCTGGCGGCGGTGCTCGGTTGGTGGACGGCGCGCACGCTCGTGGGGGGGGACGGGTAGTCCACCCCGCCACGCCTCGCCTATCGGCCCCGCAGCCCCGGCGTCGGATGCCGCTGGACATCGGCTCGTGTGGCCGCCAGGTAGGCGACCATGGCGACGATGGCGACCCCGAAGGCGAGCGCCACCCAGCCGTCCCCGATGCCGAGGCCGCTGACCGAGGCCGGCTTGCCCAGCCCGTCGGCGATGGACGCGCCCAGTGGTCGGGTCACGACGTAGGCGAACCAGAAGGAGAAGACGGCGTTCCACCGGAACCACCGGTAACCCACCGCCGGCACGACGATCAGTCCGGCGAAGATCGCGGCCGACGGGAAGTAGCCGAGATTGAAGGTGTAAGCGGTGAGGTCTCCGAGCGCGGTCCCCATGGCAAAGGTGGCGACCACCGCCCCCCAATAGAAGAGCTCCCGCCGCGCCGTGTCGATGCGGTGCATCGACAGTGTCCGCTCGGTCCACCACCACGTCCCGAAGACCGCCGCCAGCACCACGGCGTAGAAGGCGGTCGAGGCCGGGTAGGGGACGCCAACGGCCACGTGGAGGACGTCGGCCGCCATCGTGCCGAACACACCGACCATCGCCACGGCGGACCAGTAAGCCCACGCCAGGTACCGGCGCATGTGGAACTGGACGGTCAGGGCGACTAGGAACGCGGCGAAGCCGAGGAGCACCGCGACCACCGGGTCGATCGTGTGGACGAGGAAATCCGAGGTGGCCTCGCCCATCGCCGTCGACAGGCCCTTGACCACCCAGAAGGCCGCCGTCACATCGGAAACCCGCAGTGTGCCTGGCACGGTGAACCACGAGAGCGCGTGACGCGGGGCGACGGGCATCGTGGAGCACGATAGAAGAATGGGCCCGGCGCGCACGAGCGCCCCGGTCAGCGGGACGCGCACGCCGGACCCCGCTGGCCGGAGCGTTGAGCTCTTGGCACGTTGCACCCGCGGCACCGTGCACGTGGGGCGTCGTCTGCGCGGGCATGTGGTCCGCGCGTGCGGCCACGGCCGGGTGGCCACCGAGCGGGATGGTCCGGGAACGGAGTCGCGGCAGATGGCTTCGACGGTGCTCATCATCGAGGACGAGCCCAAGCTGCGGGAGCTGGTACGTGCCTACTTCCACCGGGCGGGCATCGACGTCCTCTCGACCGGCTCGGGCGCCGAGGGGATCGAGCTGTCGCTGTCGGCCCACCCCGACCTGGTCGTGCTCGACCTCGGACTGCCCGACGTCCCCGGCGATGTCGTCGTGCAGGGGATCCGCCGGCGCGCGGACGTTCCCATTCTGATCCTGTAGGCCGGGGCCAGCGAGTCCGGCCGGGTCCGGGGCTTCGAGGCCGGGGTCGACGACTACCTGGTGAAGCCGTTCAGCCCTCGCGAACTGGTCTTGCGCTCGCACGCCATCCTCCGCCGGGCTCGGGACGATCGCCCGTTGGCCTCCGAGGTCACCTCGTTCGGCGACGGCACCCTCGAGCTCGACGCCGAGCGCCGCCAGGTGCATGTGCGCCGGACCGTCGTGGCATTGACGCCGACCGAGTGGAGCA
Source organism: Acidimicrobiales bacterium (assembly GCA_050743965.1). GTDB lineage: Bacteria > Actinomycetota > Acidimicrobiia > Acidimicrobiales > RAAP-2 > DAHUZJ01. The sequence continues at coordinate 1,686 of JBOGGF010000158.1, read as the reverse complement.
TCCTCGGAGCGCTCGCCTCACGCCCGGGACGGGTGTACTCGCGGGCCGAGCTGGGGAACCGAGCCCGCGGGTACGGGTACGACACCTACGAACGGACGATCGACTCGCACGTCCGGAACCTGCGCCGAAAGGTCGAAGCCGAGCCCCGGTCACCCGAGATCGTCCTGACGGTGCTGGGCGGCGGCTACCGCCTCGGCCTGGCCCGGGACCCGGCATGATCCTGCGCGGCCCCCACCCCTACGCCGTCCGGCTCGCCCTGGTAATGACCGGGGTGGCATTGGCCGTCGTGGTGCTCTTCGCCGCGCTCACGACCCTGCTCGTCGCCGGCTCCGACCTCGACCAGCTCTCGGCACGCCGTGCGGTCGCCATCCAGACGGTGGTCGTGGACGCCGCCGGGAACGTCTACCGCCAAGCGGGCGGCTGGGCGGGGACTGACCTGCGTACGGTCCTCGCCCTCGCCACACAGGACGGGGTGCAGGTCGAAGTGCTCGACGACCACGGGCACCGCGTCGGGTCTCGGGTCCCCGCCCCGTCGGTGGAGCCACCGCCGCCCAGCTGCTGTCGGTACAGTCTCGCGGCTGGGTGGTGGGGGAGGTCCGGCTCATCTACCCCGGGTCCTACGACGTCTCGCTGGCAACGCTGCTCTGGGACCGCCTGGCCGTGGCCGCGGCCGCGGCCGTGGCCGGCGCCGCGTCGATCGGCCTCGGCGTCGGCGTCGCCCTGGTCGCCGGGCGACGGGTCACGCAGCCGCTGCGAGTGCTGGCGGCGGCCGTGCGGTCGGTCAACGAGGGCCAGACCGATGTCCGAGTGGGCCGGCTGACCACGGACCTCGAACTGGAGAGCCTGGCCGCCGGCGTCGACGACCTGGCCGCCACGCTGGAGCACCAGGAGACGCTCCGCCGCAACCTCGTCGCCGACGTGGCGCACGAGCTGCGGACGCCCGTCTCCGTCGTCCAGGCCGGCTGCGAGGCGATCCTCGACGGGATGACCCGTCCGACGCGGGGGGTTGCGGCGTCGATGCTCGAGGAGGTGCACCGGCTGGGTCGCCGCATCGCCGACCTAGAGTCGCTCGTCGCCGCCGAGACGGCGGACCTCCGCCTCGCGCGTCGTCCGGTGGCGCTCGCCACGGTGGCCTCAAACGCCGCCCAGACCACCCGGGGGGCGTTCGCCGACGCCGGGGTGTCGTTCGACTCCGACCTGCGCCCGTGCCTCGTCGAGGGTGACCCGGACCGCCTGGACCAGGTGGTGACGAACCTTCTGACCAATGCGGTAGGCACGGCGCCACGTTCACCGTCCGCATCCCGCAGGTGCCGACGTCGGTACCATCCGTGGGCGACCGCTCCGCTCTCTCGACGGCTCGACCGGCACTGCCGGCACTGCCGGCGTGGGACGCTCGGTGGGCCACGGCCGACGAGGTCCTGCATCACCGCAGCGACCGGCGGCCGGACCGCAACTCCCCGGCACCGAGAAACGCAGTCCATCTGCATCTGTTCCACACCGAACCTGAATATGCGCCGCATTGCATGTGGAGGCCGGCTCTTCGAGCCGGCCGAGCGGATGGAGGCTCGAACGGCCGTTGGCCAGCCGGAGCGCACCGGGAAACCGCGTTGCGGGTGCAGTCGGGTGTAACGGCTCGTGGGCTTTCCTCCGCACGTGTTGTTCCGGGCCTCATGAGGAGCCCGGAAC
>JBOGGF010000157.1:0-8235 GCA_050743965.1 Acidimicrobiales bacterium | reverse complement strand
AAGCAGCCCTGCGCCGGGTCGACGCCGCGCTCGACGTAGTGGTGCGCCCGGCGCCCTGAGGCGACGCGCCGCGCGCGAGCCGGTCCGGTCGGCGAACGACATAAGAAGCTGTCGCTGAAGTCAGCGCAGCAGGAGCCGCGGTAGGTCCAACACGGGCTCGTCAACTGCATATACAATGTCACCTATGATTGACGACCGATCATCTAGTGGAACCTGGCGCAGCGCCCACGGCGATATGAGCGACGAGGAGTGGGAGCTCATCGCCGACCTGGTTGAGCCGTACTCGTCTCGGGGCCGCATGGGTCGCCCGGCAAAGCACGCACGGCGTGACATCGTGGATGCCATCTTCTACGTCACCGCCACCGGCTGCCAGTGGCGGGCGCTTCCTTCCAGCTACCCGCACTGGAACACGGTGCACCGCTACCACCTCCGCTGGTCGCGTGACGGAACCTGGGAGCAGATCTGCGGCCGGCTCAATGCAATGGTGCGCGAGCACGAGGGCCGCGATCCCACATGCTCGGGAAGCGTCATCGACGCTCGCAGCGTTCGTGGCGCGGCGACCGTTACCTCCGCGACCAGGGGATATGATGCAGGGAAGAAGGTGTCGGGCCGAAAGACCTTCGGCGTGGTCGACACTCTGGGGCTGCTCGTCGCCGTCGTGGTGGTCGCCGCGTCCACGAGCGACAACGCTGGGGGCATCACGGTCATCGACCGCGCTCGGAGGAAGACCCGGCGCCTGAAGAAGGTGTTCTGCGACGGTGGCTTCAAGCGGACCTTCATCGCCCACTGCGCCGGTGCCCACCTCTCAGCCGAGGTCGTCCGTCGGATCGCTACCGGGACGTTCGAGGTGCTGCCCCGGCGCTGGGTCGTCGAGCGGACCTGGTCGTGGCTCATGAACAACCGGCGCCTCCAAGTCGATTATGAACGCGACCCGGTCGTCACCGAAGGGTTCATATGGGCAGCCCACAGCCGGCTACTCCTCCGTCGGCTCACTTCGGAGCCGGTCGCGTAGGCGCGCTGGGCGGACATGCGGGACAGCTTCTCAGCAGTCCGAGCGGCGGCACGCGGCGACATCGTGCTCCTGGGCGCGGCGCGCGGCGCGCATCGCGGACCCGGGTTGCTACTTGTCTCAGTAGGTAGTGCACTGCACGCCGGTGATTGACAGAAGGCAAGCTGCAGGGCGGCATTGTGACAAAGCGGCGCCATATCGGCCCTTGCGTACGGAGCAATGGCGGGGGAATGTCGCTGCGACCACGACTGGGTCGCCAGGTCGACGGGACGGTCCCCGATACGCCGACGCCTGCGGTTGGAGGCCTGTGGGTACCGACGACGATGATCGGCGACGGGGTCGGATTCGATTGCGCCAGAGAGTCGGCGGACGCACCGCATTGGTCGACGGACGGTGCCACCGTCCATCCGGGGGCGTCGACGCCTATTGCTCGCCAAGAAGTCGCTCATGTAGGCTACTCACCAGAGTTGGTTGGAAGGATTGAGGCTGGATGAGGCGGATCGATCTCCACTGCTACCCGGGCACCGACGTGTGGATCACCTCGCAGGGGCCCTACGTGGCAGCGCTCGAGCAGTACTGGTCCAAGCCGTGGGTTCCCCGCCGGGAGGAGGCCGTCGTCGCCGAGATCTCGGGGGCCGGCGTCGAGGCCGTCCTGGTGGCGTTCGACGTCGAGTCCACCACCGGCGCGCCGCCCTGCACCACCGCCTACGTCGCCGACCTGCGCGACCGGCACCCCGAAGCCTTCCTGCAGGCATGGGGAACGGTCGACCCGCTCAAGGGCAGCGAGGCCATCGCCGACGCCGAGGCGGCAGTGAAGGAGCACGGCGTGCTCGGCTTCCACTTCCACCCCATCATGGGCCACTACGCCGTCGACGACCTGGCTCACGCCGAGCTGTTCGAGGCGATCGCCGGTCTCAACGTCCCGGTCATGATCGACGTCGGCACCACCGGCATGGGCGCTGGGATGCCGGGCGGGATGGGCGCGGTCCTGCGCCACGCCCACCCCGCCGCCATCGACAGCCTCGCCGCACGGTTCCCGACACTGACCATCATCGCTGCCCACCCCGGCTGGCCCTGGGTGGACGAGATGACGGCGATCGCCCTGCACAAGGGGAACGTCTTCTGGGAGCTCTCCGGCTGGGCGCCCAAGTACTACCCGCAGAGCCTACGGACCGACATCCGGAGCCGGCTGCGGAACAAGATCATGTTCGGCAGCGACCATCCCTCCATGACCTACGAGCGCATCCTGCGGGAGTGGGACGAGCTCGGGTTCGACGAGGCGGTGCTCCATTCTGTGTTCCACGAGAACGCCGAGCGGGTTCTCAGCCTCTGAGATCGACCGCATCGCGGCACCGCGTGGTCGCCATCGGGTGGCGGCGCGGCGGGCCGGTTAGACTGGCGAGCACCTGACCACTGACGTAGGGAGTTCTCCATGGACCGGGATCCGGGAACCGTCGAGCGCCTGGTCGAGCTGGGCTTCAGCCAGTACGAGGCCAGAGCGTACGTCGGATTGCTCGGCGGCGAGCCGATGACGGGCTACGCCCTGTCGAACGCCACGGGCGTCCCCCAGCCCAAGGTGTACGAGACGCTGCGGCGGTTGGCCCGCAAGGGCGTGGCAGTGATGCTCGGCGGGGAGCCGGCGCGCTTCGTCGCCCTCCCGCCGGCACAGCTCATCTCGCAGCTCGACGACAGCTTCCGGCGCCGACTGGCCGACGCCGAGCTGGCGCTCATGCGCCAGTCCGACGACGGCGACACCCACTACCGGGTGCTCGAGGCAATGGACGACTGGTCGGCCGTCCAAGCCGGCGCCGTCGAGCTCCTCGACGCCGCCACCCGGCACGCGTACGTCTCGCTCAACTGCGAGGACGCCGAGGCGACGGCCGCGGCGATCCGGCGAGCCGACGGCCGCGGCGTGCGCATCGACGCCCTGCTCTTCGGCAAGGAGCCCATGACACTCCGGCACGGTCGGGCGATCCGGCACGAGAGCACCGACGGGGTCGTCTACCGGCACCACCAGGCGCGGCACCTCGCCGTCGTCGTCGACAGCACCCGCGTCCTGTGGGCCCTGGCGCCCGACGGCGGGGCATGGGACGCCGTCACCACCGACGACGCCCTACTCGCCGCTGCCATCAAGGGCTACGTCCGCCACGACATGTACGTCCAGCAGATCGTGGCCGAGTTCGGGAGCGACCTGGCCGACCGGTACGGTCCGGGGCTCGAGCAGCTGGTCGTACCCCGCGAGGCGGCGGAGCAAGCGGCGCCAGCGGCGAAGGCGCCGTCCCGGCGGCGCCAGCGTTCCGCCTGATCGACTCGGACCCGGCCGGGCCCCTTCGCCGCCGGCGCTCCGCCGCCAGCGGGCGGCTCTGTTCAGCCGGTCCGGGCCAAGCGCGCCACGAGCTCCTTCTTCGACACCTTGCCGAACCCCGACAGGGGCAGGTCGCCCATCAGCGCGAGCCGCTCGGGCAGCTTGAATTTGGCGATCTCCATGCGCTGGAGGTAGTCGACCAGCTCCTCGAAGTCGAGGGTCGCGCCCGGCTTCGTCACCACGCAGGCGCACATCCGCTCACCCAGGACCTCGTCGGGGTAGGGCACGCACGCCACGTTGAGGACGGCGGGGTGCGAGAGGATGAGGTTCTCGACCTCCTCGGCACTGATCTTCTCGCCGCCCCGGTTGATGAGGTCCTTGCGCCGGCCCTCGACGACGAAGTTGCCGGTGCGGTCCATCCGCAACAGGTCGCCCGATCGGTAGAAGCCGTCGGGAGTGAACGCCCGGGCGTTGTACTCGGGGCTGCGGAAGTAACCGTGGAGGGTGTAGGGCCCCCGCACCACGAGCTCGCCCACCTCGCCCTGGGGCACCGGCTCCCCCTCCTCGTCGACGAGGAGCACCTCGTCGTCCTCGCACACCGTGTGCCCGCACGTCTGGCGGCGCACCTCCCGAGGATCGTCGATCCGAACGAACATGATCAACCCTTCGGCCATGCCGAAGTTCTCCTGGATGAAGCAGTCCGGCAGCAGGGCCTCCGCCTTCTGGCGGACCTCGGGTTGGAGCCGCTGCCCCCCGCTCTGGACGATGTGGAGGGACGACAGGTCGTAGTCCGTCGCCGTCGGGTCGTTGATCCACCGGATGAGCAGTGCCGGCACGACGTGGATGTGCGTCACCCGGTGGCGCTGGACCCGCTCGAACACTTCGGCCGCTCTGGTCGACGTCGAGAGCACGGCCGCCGCGCCGCGCAATAAGAAGCCCTGCATGCCCGGGCATGCCAGGGGCAGGTTGTGGCCGATCGGCAGCACGAGCAGCAGGACGTCCCCGTCCCGGATGTCGCAGACCGACGCTGCCAGCTTCGAGTTGTAGACGTAGTCGTTGTGGGTCCTGGGGATGAGCTTGGGGATCCCGGTCGTCCCGCCGGAGAGGAGGAAGACGGCGGGGTCCGACGGGTCGATGCGGATGTCGCCCAGCACGTCCTCGGGCGTCACGGGCTCCTGCTCGAGCAGTGCCTCGATCGAGATGAAGCGGTCCGAGGCGTCGCCCGGGTCGAGCCCCTGCACGAGGCAGCGCTCGAGCCCCGGATGGTCGGCCATGATTCCCTCCACCATCTGGAGGAAGTCGAAATCGCGGGCCCGGGCCGGCACGGCGCAGGCGCGGGCGCCGGCCAGGGACACGAACTGCTCCACCTCCCGCCGCCGGTGCACGGGCAGCGCCAGGATCGGGATCGCGCCAATGCGCTGGAGGGCGAAATAGAGGTAGGCGAAGACGACGGTGTTCGGCAACTGGACGACCATGCGGTCCAGCGGCCGGAAGCCGAGGTCCAGGAGGTGGCGGGCGAGGTGGCGCGACCGCTCGTCCAGCTGGCGGTAGGTGACGGCAGCCTGGTCGTCGATGAGCGCCACCCGGTCGGCGTAGCGGTCGAAGACCTCGTCGAAGACGTCGATGAGCGGCCGGTCCTCCCAGTAGCCCTTCGCCCGGTAGTGCGCTGCCAGGTCAGGCGGGAAGGGGACGACGCCGTCAAGCACCGGTCGGCGCCCCGTCGAGGACCTGCCCGTCCGCCGCCCGGAGCGCCTCCCACACCTTCCACGGCGTGAGTGGCACGTCGAGATGGGTCACCCCGTACGGCCCCAGCGCGTCGAGGACGGCATTCTGCACCGCCGGCGTCGCCCCGACCGTCCCCGCCTCGCCGACCCCCTTCATTCCCAGCGGATTGCGAGGCGAGGGCGTGACGGTGTGCCCCAGCTCGAAGCTCGGCACCTCCGCCGCACTCGGCACCCCGTACTCGATGAGGGTAGGCGTGCGGGGGTTGCCGAGCTCGTCGTAGGCGATCTCCTCGAAGAGCGCCTGGGCCAGTCCCTGGAGGAGCCCACCGTGCACCTGGCCGGCCACCACCATCGGGTTGAGCATGTGACCGCAGTCATCCACGGCCACCAGCCGGAGCAGCTCGACCATGCCCGTCTCGACGTCGACCTCGACGACGGCCAGGTGAGCCCCGAAGGGGAAGGTGCCGTCGACCTGGTCGAAGTCCGTCTCGGCCGAGAGGCCCTCGTCCCCCACCACGGCCCGGCCCTCGGGCGTCGCCGCCCGGGCGGCGACGTCGGCCCACGTGAGGCTGCGGGCCGGTACGCCGGCCACCCCGAGCCGGCCGTCCTCGACCACGATGTCGGCCTCGTCCGCCTCGAGCATGCTGGCCGCGAGCCGCCGGGCCCGCTCCAGCACGACCTCGCCCGCCCGGAACACGGCACTGCCGCCCAGCTGCCCCGAGCGCGAGCCGAAGGTGCCCGTCCCCCGCGGCACGACCGCAGTGTCGGAGTGCACGAGCTCGATCCGGGTGAGGTCCACTTCGAGGAGGTCGGCGACCACCTGGGCGAACGTCGTGGCATGCCCCTGGCCGTGGGGAGACGAGCCGGTGGTGCACACCACATGCCCGTCGGGGGCGATCCGGACGGCCCCGTACTCGCGGCCGGTGCCGCTCACCTCGACGAAGGTCGAGATGCCGATGCCCAGTTGGCGGGGACCGCCATCGCGGCGGCGCGCCGCCTGCTGCTCGCGGAGGCCCCCGTAGTCGGCAAGCTCGAGCACCTGCTCCAGGGCACCGGCGTAGTCCCCGCTGTCGTAGCTGGCGCCGGTGGCGGTGACATAGGGGAACTCGCCGGGTTCGATGACGTTCCGCCGCCGTACCTCGGCCGGGTCCATGCCGAGGCGGCCGGCCAACAGGTCCATGGCCCGCTCCATCATGGCCGCCGCCTCCGGCCGACCCGCCCCGCGGTAGGGGCCGACGGGGGTGGTGTTGGTGACGACGGCGGAGGAGGTGAGGTCGAGCTTGGGGATCCGGTACGCACCGGTCGCCATCAGCCGGCTCGTCAGGAAGCTGACCCCGCCCCGCCACGGGTAGGCCCCGAAGTCGGTCACCGTCCGGGCCCGCATCCCGACCACGCGCCCGTCGGCGGTGGCGCCGAGCTCGATGTCCTGGACCTGCCCTCTTCCCTGGCTCATGGCGAGGAGGTTCTCCGACCGGGTCTCCACGTGGCGCACGGCCCGGTCGAGACGGTCGGCGAGGGCCGCGACCACCACCTGCTCCGGGTACACGCCGCCCTTCGCCCCGAACCCGCCGCCCACGGCGGGGACGACGACGCGCACCTGGTCGCGCTCCCGCCCGAGGGCCCGGCAGATCGCCGCGTGGACCTGGAAGGGCGCCTGGCAGCTCGCGTGGCACACGAGCGTCCCGTCCGACCCGGGCGCCGCCATCGTGCCGTTGGGCTCGAGGGGCACCGCCGCGAGGCGCGGGTGGACGAAGCGCGCCGTCACGATGACGTCCGCCCCCGCCAGCGGGTCGGGATCGGTGACGGTGTGGTCCTGGCGGACGACGTTGCTCCCGAAATCGGGGAAGAGGAGCGGCGCGCCCGCCTCGAGCGCCGCCAGCGGGTCGACGACCGGGTCGAGCTCGTCGACGTCGACCACGACCAGCTCGGCCGCGTCGACCGCTTGGCCGTACCGCTCGGCCACCACTACGGCGACCGGGTCGCCCACGAACCGGACCCGCTCGGCGGCCAGGCACGGCCGCACCAACGCCGGGCGCGGCCCTGTCGGCAGCGGGGGGAACTCCCCCAGCGCCGGCAGCGGCAGGTCGGCGGCGGTGAAGACCCCGACCACCCCGGGCTGGGCCGCCGCCTCGGCGACGTCGACCGAACGCAGGATCCCGTGGGCCACCTGGGACCGGACGAACACGGCGTGGCAGGCGCCGGCCTCGTCCAGGTCGGCCACGTACCGTGCTTCGCCCCGCAGCAGCGGGCCGTCCTCGAGGCGCTCGACCGGATAGCCGAACAGTCCCGGCATGCGTCAGTCCCTCCCCTGCCGGCTGCCACCGCCGCGCCCGCAGTGCATCCCGGCGCGGCCGGCGGTGCCGGCCTCAGCGATCACTACCACAGTAGAGCGCGACGGCGCCGACCCTACGAATGGGCCGGTCGGCCTGTCAAACCCGTCCATGCGCCCGCTCCGCCGCCCCCGGGCCGGCGGCACCGGCATCGTCGAGCACCAGCGCCAGCGCCTCGAGGGAGGCCAGGGAGTGCCCTTCCACGAACTGGTCCACGTGGGGCAGTGCGGCTGCCATGCCCCGCACGAGCGGGGCGTAGCCCGGCGTCCCCTTGAGGGGGTTGACCCACACCACACGGTGGGCGACGCGCCGCAGGCGCGCCATCTCCCTCCCGAGCGCCGCCGGGTCGCCACGGTCCCACCCGTCGGAGAGGACGATCACCACCGCGCCCCGGGCGAGGCCCCGGATGCCCCAGCGGTCGTTGAACTCGGCCAACGCCTCGCCGAGCCGGGTGCCGCCGGACCAGTCCGGCACCGCGTCAGCCGCCCCGGCCAGCGCTGCGTCGGGGTCGTGCTGGCTGAGGGCGCGGGTCACCCGCGTCAACCGGGTGCCGATGGTGAACGCCTCGACCCGCCGCCGGCCGGCCACGGCCACGTGCAGGAAGCGCAGCAGGGCCCGGGCGTAGGGGGCCATCGAGCCGCTGACATCGCAGAGGAACACGACGCGGCGCGGCCGGTCACCCGGGGCCAGCCATCGCCGGTTGATCGGCTCGCCACCAGTGCGCAGCGCCTGGCGGACGGTCCGCCGGAGGTCGGGCCAGTCGCCCCGCCGCCGGGCCGGGCGGCGGCGGCGGGTGCGGCGGCGCTCGCCGCGCCAGCGCGACGACGCCATGAGGCGCTGGGCCTCGGCCAGCTCGTCCGGGGTGCA
>JBOGGF010000156.1:0-1697 GCA_050743965.1 Acidimicrobiales bacterium | reverse complement strand
GGCGGGCGTAGGAGGACAGCGACTCGACGTAGCGGCGCTGGCCCTCGGCGTAGATGGTGTCGAACGCCAGCGACGACTTGCCCGACCCCGAGAGGCCGGTGAAGACGATGAGGCGGTCCCGCGGCAGGTCCAGGGACACGTCCTGGAGGTTGTGCTCGCGCGCCCCGCGAATGACCAGTCGGTCGGGCACACCGGGAGGATACCGGGAGGGTGCCTCGGGCGGCGCCCGCGCCCGGCCCGCCCCCGCAGGGGTGGCGCTACGCCGTGCCCGGCGACCCGCTCCCGCCGACGCCGCTGGCCGCACCGTCGCCGGCTACGAACGACTGGTAGACGTCCTTCATGGTGAAGAAGCTGGACAGGTCGTCGGCACCGATCTCGATCGGGTGGCCCAACAGCTCCTCGAGCAGGGTCAGGGTCTCGATCAGGCCGAACGAGTCGAGGTAGCCGGCGTCCCACAGCTGGGTCGACGGTTCGATCTCGCCGGGAAGGTCGGGCCGGTGCTCGCGGAGGAACGCCCGGAACCGGTCGTAGAAGTCGCCCTCGGTCGGGACGGTCATCGCCCGGGTCCCCCGGTGAGGGCCACCAGGACGCCTCGCGACCCTCGCAGGTCGCCCTGCTCCCACATGCGGTAGACGCTGGCCAGCGCCACCGCGGCCGAGTCGCCCATGGGCACCTCGTGGCTGTGGCGCTGGAGGGCGGCGGCGATCTCCGACGACGTCACGTCCACGAAGCCGCCGCTGCTCTGGCGGGCTGCCTTGGCCACGTAGTCGAAGCTGGAGAACGGGTCGCCCAGGAGGATGGCCGACGCCAGGCCCTCGGGCGTCGCTTCGACCAGCCGGTCGTTGCTGCCGTTCAGGACGGCCCGGTACGCCTTCACCATCGGGGAGCAACTGGTCTGCTGGGCGCAGAACAGCCGCGGCGACCGGCCCCACCGGCGCACGGCGGCGCTCTGGTCGGCGGCCCGGGCGGCGGCGACGATGCCCAGCCCGCTGGCCACGGCCTGGACGACGATGTCGACCTGGCCCCCGCCCCGTTCCACGTCGTCGAAGGCCTCGAGGTACGCCAGCTTGGCGCCCTCGCGCCGTCCCAGGTTGAAGAAGCCGCCCTCCGGCGACTCGCCCGGGCCGACCTCGGCCCGGGACCGGTTGCCGGCGGCCACGTAGTCGCCCTTCACCCGCACGACCTCCATGGCCGGGGTGGGCGGGCCGAGCTGGCGGTCGGGAACGTCCTCGGACAGGTACACCCGGGCGGAGAGCTCCGGGTAGAACTGCAGGCCCCAGGCGTAGGCGGCGGCCGTGTTGCCGGTCGAGCTGAAGACGAACCGCTCGACGCCCCGCTCGACCATGAGCGGCAGTGACACGGCGATCAGCCGGTCCTTGGTCGACCCGGTCGGCAGCACGCCCTCGACCTTGGCGTAGATCGGCACGCCGTCGAGCTCGGTCAGCAGGACGGTCGGCGTCGGCTCGAGGGCGATGCGGCACGTGCCGCGGTCCGGGATCGGCAGCAGGTCCCAGTACGTCCCGAGGGTGTCGGTGTCGCCGGGCTCGAGGGTCGCCGTGGTGCCAGGCGGGTACACGGCGTCGACCATGCCCCCGCACGCCTGGCACTTGCCCGAGAGGTCCTGGTCGGTGGACCCGCAGTCGGCGCACACGAGGGTCGCCGCCGGGCGCCGGCCGGCCGAGCCCCCGGCGGCCCCG
>JBOGGF010000155.1:0-1790 GCA_050743965.1 Acidimicrobiales bacterium | reverse complement strand
GGCTGCGGCGGCACGGTCGTGGTGGTGGTCGTCGTCGTCGGCACTGCGCTCGTCGTCGTGCCTCGCCCGCCGGCGGCGGCCCGGCCGTGGGTGCCCGATCCGCCGGCGGCGCCGCCCGTGGCGCAGGCCGACAGCAGTCCGCCGGCCAACACCAGGCACGAGAACATCACCGCGGTAGGGAGAAGGGCGCGCCAGATCGGGGCGGACCTCATGGTGTCTCGGGTTCGCTGGACCCCACGGTGCTCCTCGCTCGACCAGGCCCCGGTCGCGGGCCGGGAGGTGGCGAGGCTATCGGCCCCGCGGCCCCTCGGCGCCCGCGGCGCCCGTGGCCGCCGGCGCCGCTGCGACGATGGCGACCCGGCCTTCGATCCGGCACATGGTGTGAGACGGACCAGCCTCGTACTCCGCCAGGAGGGCGTCGAACGTGGCGCCGTCCAATAGGCCAGCCCCGAGGATGCCCGACCGGGCGGCACGAAGGCGAGCGGCGGTCATGATCCGCAGCTCGCTCCCGGCACGTGTCTCGAGGTGCTGAGCCTGAGGCAGGACGTGCAGCCGGAGGACGGTGAACCCCGCATCGGCGAAGAGCACCGACAGCTTCCTGCCGATCAGGCGGTCCCCGCCGTAGGAGGCCTGCCAGGCGTCGAAGGCGCCCTCGAGGCGCACCAGCGGACCACCGTCGGGGTACGTGGCGCCGAGCCCGTCGTCGATATCGAAGGCGAAGACAACGCCGCCCGGCCGAAGGACCCGCCGCATCTCGGCCACGACCGCGGCCGGATCGGGGACGTGCTGGAGCAACAGGGCGGCGATCGCCAGGTCGAAGGTCCCGCCACCGAAGGGCAGGTCGTCGGCCGACGCCTCGGCCAGCTCGACCGACGAGCCCGGTTGCAGCCACTGGCCGAGCGGGCCCGTGAGCCCTCGGGTCACCGCCAGCACCTCGGGGTCTCGGTCGACTCCGGTGACCCGCACCGGTTCCCGGTGGGCGAGCTCGAAGGCGACCGGGCCGAAGCCGGTCCCGAGGTCGAGGACCTCCCATCCTGGCCGGAGCGGGATGAGAGGAAGGAACGTCTGGCGGAGCGGGCCGATGGCGACGGTCTGGGCCAGGAGCACACCCCCGGGCGGCGAGGGGTGGGCGGACTGCATGGCGCGGTAGGCGCCGGTGAGGATGTCCTCGTCGGTCCCCGTGGCCGTCGCCGGGCCCGGCACCGGCGTACCCACGATGGGCACCGGTGCCCCCGGCCCCTCACCGGGCAGGTCGGCTCCGGGCACCCCCCACCCGCCCGGGGCATCCGGCGCGCCGGTGGCGATGTCGGGAGGAGGCACCGCGGGGATGATAGTGACCGTCCGCACCCCCGACAGGGGAAGCTGTCTGGTCGGCGAGCCAATAGCCAGGTGGGCGGTCAGGCGAAAGGGCGCGCCGGAGTTCAGATCGCGCGTTGGGCGCGAGCAACCATTCGCCGTCGAGCTGAGTGCCGCGTCACAATCACCGGCCACGATGGGGGGCATGGAACCCTTTCCTTGCCGTCGGAGGCCGGTGGAGCTGTGATCGCCTCCGGTCCGAAGGCCCTCTCCGTGGGAACGGCCAGGCTGGTCGTCGACGGCACCGACACCACGCTCGTCCGTAAGGCCACCATCTCGTTGTCCCCGGGCCGCGTCATGGACCGACGGCTCACCCAGCTCGTGCGCTTTTCCCGAGAGGTCTACAACGCCGCTCTCCAGCACCGACGGGACGCCTGGCGAATGGAGAGGGTCTCTGTCACCCGGTTCGACCAGTTCACCGAGATCCCCGGTCT
>JBOGGF010000154.1:0-11737 GCA_050743965.1 Acidimicrobiales bacterium | reverse complement strand
GCACCGGGCGCCCGCCCGGTCGGCCGGGACCGCTCAGGCGCGCTCGTCGCGGCGGTCGTCGCCGTCGCCGTCGCCGTGGTGGCCGCCTCGACCATCGCCGTCGTCCTGGCAGTCCGCCACCGCGCCGGTTCCGGCCCGCCGTCGCCTCCTGCGGCGACCGGGACGACCCAACCACCGCAGACGACCACCTCGACGGCACCACCCGTCGCCGACGGCACCTACCCGGTCGCCACCACGGCCGTCGCCGCCGTCGACGCTTCCATCCCCGGGCAGGGGCCCCGCCAGTTGGCCACGACCGTCTTCTACCCGGCGGCGTCGACCGCGCAGGGCGCCCCAATCGCCCACGGCGCCCCCTTCCCGCTGCTCGTCTTCTCCGAAGGCTTCGCCACGGCGCCGCTCGCCTACCAGGTGCTGCTGACGGCATGGGCGTCGGCCGGCTTCGTCGTGGCCGCGCCCGATTACCCGGGTGCCGACCCCACAACTGGCCCGACCGACCGGGGCGAGCTGGTCGACGAGCCCACCGACCTCCACGCGGTCGTCGCCGCCGTGGCGGGTGCCGATGCCGACGCCGGCTCGCCCCTCGACGGAGCCGTCGCCATGAGCGCCATCGGCGTCGTCGGCCAGTCCGACGGCGGTGACGTGAGCCTGGCGGTCGGGGCGATCGTCTCGTACCGGGTCGCCGGCGTGGGGGCGATGGCCGTCCTGTCGGGAGCGGAGTACGCGCCCTTCGGTGGCCAGTACTTCGCCGGACCCACGCCGCCGCTGCTGGTGGTCCAGGGGACGGACGACCCGATCTACAACCCGTCGACCTGCAGCGTGCAGGTGTACGATGCCGCGCCGACACCCAAGTACTACTTGGACCTCCCCGGCGCCACACACCTCGCGCCCTATACGACGGGCAGCCCGATCGAGAAGGTGGTGGCACAGGTCACGACCGACTTCTTCGAGCTCACGCTCGACCACCGCACATCGGCCGCAGGGGCCATGGCCACCGCCGGCAATGCACCGGGGACGGCCACGCTGGCCCAAGGTGGCACACAGCCGGGGACACCGCAGCCCTGCCCGACAGCTCCCTGAGGGCGCCGGCGAGGGTGAAGGCGACGACGAACCCTTCGGTGGCACCCGACGCCGCGCCATGGGCACCGGTCGCCGTCAGACCGGCGACGACCGTCGACGCCTGCCCGCCGGGCTCACCGATTGTCTCTGTCGGACCGCCGCGCCGGGCCCGATTGCGGCGCGACCGTCGTGTGGTTCCCAGGCTCCGGGCCGTGAGCGGCAGGCGACGATCAGACGGCCGATCGAAGGTGGGAGTCGTGGGTGACCCGGGTCGGGGCGAGGTCGTGGACCTGACCGGCGGTGGCTTCTTGACCGAGATCGCCGGGACCGACGACGCCTACGCGGTGGCCCTCCATGGCGAGCTCCACCCCGCTTCCGCCGGTGACCTGGCCGAGGTGCTGGTCGCCATCCCCGGCGCGATCGTCGTCGAGCTCGGCGGTCTCACCTTCGTCGACGCCCCCGGTCTGTCGGCGCTCCTGGTCGCCCGCACACGGACCACCTCCGCCGGCAACCGCTTCAGGATCCAAGGCGCCCGGGGCCTGGTGCGGCGAGCCTTCGAGCCGACGGACCCCGCCGGTCTCCTCGACGACGGATGAGCGGGTCGTGGCGAGGTGCCCGCCGGGCGGGGAGCGACGCCCAGACCGTGCGGCTCGCCTCCCCGAGCGTGGATCCCCAGTGCTCGCTGCACCGATCGAGGATCTCGAGCGCCCGCCGGCTCGGCGCGTAGCGGCCGACCTGGTTGGCGAAGGGCGGATGGGCGCCGGCGTCGGCGACCTCGATCAGCAGGGCGTGTGTCCGGCGGACGAGCTGGACGGTGAAGGCACGGTGGCCGCGCCAGGCCTCGGCGGCCAGCTCGGCCACCACCTGGACTGCCTCGTCCGGTGTGAGGCCCCACGCCGCGACGTGCTCGGCCACGAACCGTCTCGCCAGGCCGACCGACTCGGGGGCGGCGTCGAAGGAGCGCACGACGCCGTGCCGACGCCGCCGGGCGCGTCCGCCGTCGTCCGACGGGAGCCACCGCATGGCCTGCCGGGGACGGGGGGATGCGCCGACCAGTGCCATCGGCACGATGGGTACCCACCCGCCCCTCCCCCGAACCGGCACTGAGGGTGCCTGCCCGCGAAGATCCAGCACTCGCCGCGTGGGCTCAGGGCTCGGACCAGCGGGGCGACGTGGTCCTGGGCGGGTAGAGGGCGGCGCGGCAGTGCACGAGCCGTGGTCGTCCGCTCGCCAGGGCGTCGTCGAGTGCGGCGGCCAGGCCGTCGCCCACGCCCTCGACCGCGGTGGCCTCCATCCCGAATGACTCGGCCAGCCGGACGAAGTCGGGCACGACCAGGTCAGCCCCGCGCGACGCGGGCTGTTCCCGCTGGTCGAAGCGGAGCATGCCGTACCCGGCGTCGTCGACCACGAGGACGGTGACCGGCAGCTCCTGCTGGGCCAGGGTCGCCAGCTCGCCGAGGGCGAACATGATGCCGCCGTCGCCGCACACGACGAGGACGGGGCCGGGGGTGGCGAAGGCGGCTCCCACCGACGCCGGCAGGCCGTAGCCGAGCGTCCCCCACCCCATCGGGTACTGCATCGAGCGCGGCCGATCGGGGACGTAGTAGCCGGCCAGCCAGTAGCCCGGGACGGCCATGTCGTTGACCAGCACGGCGCGGCCCCTGGCGACCCGCTCGACCGCGGCGACGAGGTCGCACGCCGGCGCCGTCCGCTCGTCGGCGCGCAGGCGTGCCCAGGCGCCCTCGCACACCGCCCGGACCCGACCGGCGAGCCCCGCTTCCCGGGCGGCGGTCCGCTGGCGCAGTCCCTCGATCGCCCATCCGACGTCGCCCAGCACCCGGTGGACCTCCCGGCCGGGGACCGTGAGCCGTTGCGGGTCGGCGTTGACGTTCACTATCGTGGGCGGAAAGGGCAGCGACAAGTTTTTCGTGTTCATGCCGTCGAGGTCGGAGCCGAGCACCAGCAGCAGGTCCGCCGCCGCCAGGAGCGCCGCCGTCTCGGGCTCGTGCGGCGGCACCGTCACGGTGCTCGGGTGATCGGGCGGCAGGACACCACGCGACGCGAAGGTGGTGAAGACGGGCGCCTGCAGGTGGTCCGCCAGCCGTCCGAGTGCCGCGGCGGCGCCCGCCTGCACCACCCCGCCCCCGGCCCAGATGGCAACCGTGGCGGCGGCGTCGATCAGCTCGGCTGCGGCCTCAAGCGGCCCGGTGTCGCCGGTGCTCCCCGACGTCGTCGCGTCGCGCCCGGCATCGTCGCCGCCCGGACCGGTGGCCTCGGCCGGGACCGGCCCGGGCTCTCCCAGGACGTCGGCTGGCACGTCGAAGTAGACGGGGCCCTGCGGTGCGGCCATCGCCGTCGTCACCGCCTCGGCGAGCGACGCCACCGCCTGGCTGGCGTCGCGGGGGGTGAAGGTGGCCTTGGCCAGAGGACGGAACAGCCCCACCTGGTCGGTCGACTGGTGGAGGACGCCGCGCAGACCGGCGTCGACGAGCCGGCGGGGCACCTCGCTCGCCACCAGCACTACTGGGGACTTGGACATCGCCGCCTCGCCGAAGGCCCCCACGGCGTTGGCCGCACCAGGCCCGGTGGTCACGAGGGCGAAGCCGGGCAGCCCGGAGGCGCGGGCGAAGCCGTCGGCGGCGTAGACGGTCGTCTGCTCGTGGCGGACGTTGACGATGCGGGGGAGCCCGTCACCGGGCGACTGGCGCCAGAAGGCGAGATTGTGGACGCCGGGCAGCCCGAACACCGTTCCGGCACCCGCGCCGGCCATCGTCTCGAGCAGGCGCCCGGCCACAGACCGTTGCGTCACTGTGCCCGTGCCCGTGCCGTCCATTAGCGCCCTCCTCGCCGGTGATGATGCCATGCTCGGTGGTGCCGACCGGCGGTGCCGGCGCCGAGGCCGTCAGTCGCCTGCGACCCGCACCGTTGCCGGTAGGGTGCCCGGCGATGCCTGCATCGCCCCGGTACCAGCTGGCCGACGGCATCCGTCGGCTGATCGACCTCACGGTCGGCCGTCAGCTCCCCGGCGAGGAGCTGACGCGGGCCGCCGCCGCCGTTGCCACGCTCGCCGACCGGCTGGAGGCGACGGCGCTGCCGGGCAAGGCGCCACGCGGCCAGCCGGACCACCTGGGCGATCCGCAGGACATCTTCCCGACGAGCCCGGTCTTCGGCCTCGCCAACCCGGTGGCCCCGCCCGTCTGCGTCTGGGCGGTGGTGGGGGAGAACGGCGAGCGGGAGCTGCGGGGGAGGGGGCGCTTCGGCTACGCCTACGAGGGGCCGCCGACCTGCGTCCACGGCGGGGTGCTGGCGGAGACCTTCGACGAGCTGCTGGGCGCGGCCAACGTGATGACCGGCCGGGGCGGCATGACCGGCACCCTCACCGTCAAGTACCGCCGGCCGACGCCGCTGCTGGCCGACCTCGATCTCGAGGCCCGCCAGACGGGCCATGAGGGGCGAAAGCTGTACTGCTGGGCCGGGATCTCCTACCGGGGCGAGCTGACGGCGGAAGCCGACGCCGTCTTCATCGCCGTGTCGCCGCAGCACGTCCTCGACATCGCCAACGCCAATGCGCAGGAGGTGGGCGAGTCCGTCGTCGACGTCGATCTCACCCGGTTCTTCGAGCGCGGCGGGCAGGTGATCGGCGGGGTGGACGGCCCTCCGCCGCGCTGAACCGGCGCGCCAGGCTGCGCCAGAGCTCAGTCGACCGTGCCGCCGGCCGGGGTCGGTGGCCCCGCCCCGGCGAGCCCGGAGCTGCCCGCAATTCCGCCGACCGCAGCGGACGCCGTCACACCGCCGGTCGCGTCGCTCGCGGCCAACACGCCGATGGCCCCGTCAGCCCCGTCGGCGTCCGCGCCGGCCCCATCCGCGCCGGGCTCGATCACGCCCGCCGACTGGTCCTGCGCCGCCGGCGTCGCGAGCCACTCCCGCCAGCGGCGGCGGCTCACCGCCAGCAGGACGAGGCCGCCCACGGCGAGGGCGATCCCCGCCAGCTGGACCAGGGTGGAGCCGAGGCTGCCTGTGCCCTTCACCAGCCACAGGTGCTCGTCCACTGCCCGCTCGATGCCCCAGAGCACCATGACCGTCCCGAGCACGGCGCCGGTCGGGTACCCGGACCGGGGCTTGCCGTCGGGCCAGCGGTCGCAGCGGCGCTCGACGTAGAGCGCCACGAGGAACACCGCAATGTCGGTGAGGGCCTGGAAGATCGGCACCGGCAGGCGCTTGCCCACCTGGTCGGCGTAGTACATGCCGAACCACTGGCTCGTCCGGTGGCCGCCACCGGCCACCATGAGCTGGGGACCGAGGAGCCGCCCCATGGCCCACGCCGCGATGAGCACCGGCGCCACGAGGTCGAGCGCCCGCCCGAGCCGCAGCGACGGGCAGCGTCGTCGGGTGACGATCAGCGCCGTCGGGACGGCGAAGATCAGGCCGCCCCACGACGACAGGCCGCCGTGCCACACCTGCAGGATCTGCAGGGGATTGCTGGCGTAGTAGGAGAGGTTGGCCACCACGTGCATGGCGCGGGCGCCCACCACGGCCGACACGATGACCCACAGGAACATCCCGACGAGCCAGTCGGTGGGGTAGCCGTTGCGCCGCAGCCGCCGGTCGAAGTACCGGTAGGCGAACCAGAACGTGATCGCCAGCCCGACGCCGTACGTGTGGACCTGGAGCGGTCCGAGATGGAAAACGACGGGAATGGGCTTCATGGGTCGATCTCCAGTATGGCGCCCGGATGCGGGCCTCAGGAAGCGCCCCCCTCCGCCAGGAGCGCTTCCGGAGGCCCGCGGCGACTAGGGCCGGCCCGCCCCGGCGAACCCTGAGCCGAGCCGGACGGCCGTGATCCGGACGGTGGCACCGGTGTAGGGCGCCTCGATCATCTGGCCTCCACCGACGTACATCGCCACGTGTGTGCCGCCACCGGAGCCGTAGAAGAGGAGGTCGCCGGGCTGCAGGGCCGAGACCGACACCGGGGCGCTGTCGGACATCTGGGCGCCCGAGTAGTGGGGGAGCGACACGCCCGCCTGTCCCCACGCCCAGGCCACGAGGCCCGAGCAGTCGAACCCTCGTCCGGGCGACTCGCCGCCCCACACGTAGGGCACCCCGAGCTGGGTCTCGGCGGCCGCCACCGCCGCCCCGCCGCCACTGCCCGACGGCGCCGGAGCAGACGCCGTGGCCGAACCGATCGACGAACCGTTCGACGACATCTGGATGCTGGCCGGGGTGGCCTGGATGGCGTGCTGGGCGAGCGACGCCAACCGCACCTCCGCCGCATGCTCGGCCTGCTGCTGCTGGGCCTGTTGCTGCTGCTGGATGAGGGTGGCGATCTGGCCCTTGACCTGGCTCAGGTTCGCCTGCTGTTGGGACTGGAGTGTGTGGGCCTGTTGGAAGGCCTGGTCGGCGGTGGACACCGCCTGGGCAGCCTGCTGGTCCTGGGAGTGGAGGTTGGACTCCTGGGCGTCGAGCTGCGACCGTGCCGTCTGCAGCGTCGCCATGGCGGTGCTGAGGTCGCCCTGGGCCACCTTGGAGTAGACCTTGGACGCCTGCATGTCTGTCTGGCTGCCGGAGAACAGCGGGTTCTGTGTCGACGAACCGTCGGTCAGATAGGCCTGCAAGGCGATGGCCTTGAGGTGGGACCGGTCGGTCCCCACCTCATGCTTGTCGGCGGCGATCTTGGTCTGCGTCTGGCCGATCTGCACGTCCAGCGAAGCCTTCTGGGCCTGCGCCGACAGGTACTGCTGATCGAGGGAGTCGATCTGCCGTCCGGTGGTCTGGATCTGTGTCTCCAGCTGCGTGGCCTTTGCCTGTGCACTCGAGAGCTGGTCGGCGGACGCTCCGGGCTGCAGCATGAGCATGGCGCTCAGTGGCACCACGGTGAGAACCGCCGCGGGTAGGGCAATTCTCCGCTGTAGCCGAAGGCGTCGCTCCGACCGGGCCGTCGAGTGGCGCGTGCGCCCCTCTTGGTCAGTCACAATACAGATTAGTTTTACCCATTCGAGCCTCGAAATCAACTATTTCGGGGAATCCCCAACGCAACTCCGGTCGCACTCGCGGTAGTCTGCGCAGGTCAGAGGGCGAATCCGGCTACATTCAAGGTGCGAATGTTGGATTTCGACCGGGAATCTCGACTGCTCGGCGAACCCTAGCGCGCCCGATCCGCTCCGGGCTGGATGCCGGCGCGGCCGCCGCCGTAGCATCTGGCCATGTCCGCGCGCTCCCGTGACCTGCCCCGTCGCTCGTGCCTCTCGACGCCCGGGGCCACCGAGAAGTTCCTCGCCAAGGCACCGACGGTCGCCGCCGACATGACGTTCCTCGACCTCGAGGACTCGGTCGCGCCGCTGGAGAAGGTCGCGGCCCGCACCAAGGTCGTGGACGCCGTCAAGAACCTCTCGTGGGACGACCGCGTGCTCTGTGTCCGCATCAACGCGTGGGACACCGAGTGGACCTACGGCGACGTCATCGAGGTGGTGGGCAACGCCGGCGAGCGCCTCGACGAGGTCATGCTGCCCAAGGTCCAGTCGGCGGCCGAGGTGGTCGCCCTCGACCTGCTGCTCACCCAGGTGGAGAAGAACAGCGGGCTGCCGCTGGGCCACGTCGGGATCGAGGCTCAGATCGAGACGACCCGCGGCCTCATCGCCGTCGAGGAGATCTGTGCCGCGTCGCCACGGCTCGAGACCGTCATCTTCGGTCCGGCCGACTTCGCCGCTTCGATGGAGATGCCGGTGCTCACCGGTGGGGTCCAGGTCCCCGGGTACCCCGGCGACCACTTCCACTACGTCTTCTCCAAGATCCTCATGGCCGGGCGGGCCAACGGCCTCCAGGTCATCGACGGGCCGTACCTGTACGTGCGCAACCTCGACGGCCTGCGGGACTTCTCGATGCGCACCCGGGTGCTCGGCTACGACGGCAAGTGGGCGCTCACTCCCGACCAAGCGGCCGTGCTCAACGAGGTGTACTCGCCGACCCAGGAGCAGTACGACCGGGCGCGGGACATCCTCGAGGCGTACCGCAAGGCGACCGAGGAGGAGCGCACGGGCGCCGTCATGTTCGGCGACGAGATGATCGACGAGGCGAGCCGCAAGATGGCGCTCAAGTTCGTGACCCGTGGCGAGCGGGCGGGCCTCAGCCGCTCGGCGGCGTCGGAGTAGCCCGGTCGAGCAGGCGGCGGGCGATGACCTTGAGGGCGAGCGTCTCGTCGGCGCCCTCGAAGATCGAGAGCACCCGGGCGTCGACGAAGTAGCGGCTCACCGGGTACTCCTCGGCGTAGCCCATCCCCCCGTGGACCTGCATGGCCTCGCGGGTCACCCACTCGGCCGCCCGGCACACGTAGGCCTTGGCCATCGAAGCCTCGAGGGCGCCCTCGCCCTTGCCCATCAGCCGGGCGACCTCGTAGGAGAACTGGCGCGTGGCCTGGACGACGACCGCCATGCGCCCGAGCTTGGCCCGGGTGAGCTGGTAGTCGAGGACCGGGGCGCCGAAGACGTTGCGCTCGCCGGAGTAGGCGTAGGCCGCCTCGTAGGCCGCCTGCATCACTCCGAGAGCCCGGGCGGCGGTCTGCAGGCGGCCGTTCTCGAAGCCCTGCATCTGTAGGTAGAAGCCACGCCCGAGGCCGTCCTCCCCGCCGACGAGGTTGTCGGCCGGCACGAACCAGTCCTCGAACGCCAGCTCGTAGGAGTGCATGCCCCGGTAGCCGAGGGTGTCGATGGGCCGTCCCTCGAGCTTCCCCTGCCGGCCCTCCTGGTGGAGCACGAAGCCCTTGCCGTCGGCCCGCTCCTTCTCCACCACGAAGAGGGAGAGGCCACGGTGGGCCTTGGACCGGTCGGGGTCGGTGCGGGCGAGCAGCATCAGGACGTCGGCGCGGGCGGCGAAGGTGCACCACGTCTTCACCCCGTTGACGAGCCAGCCGCCGTCGGTGGGGGTGGCGGCGGTGACGATCCCCGCGACGTCGGATCCATAGTCGGGCTCGGTCACGGCGACGGCGGCGAGGACCTCGGCCGTCGCGATCCGCGGCAGCCAGTGCCGCTTCTGCTCCTCGGTGCCGCCGTGGACGAGCGCACGGGTGAGGATCTCGGGCCGGGTGACGAGGGAGCCGCCGATGCCGAGGGAGCCCCACGACAGCTCCTCGGTGGCCACCACCATGCCGAGGTCGTCGCTCTCGTCGCCGGTGGCGAACCCGCCGTGCTCCTCGGGCACCGACATCCCGAAGCCCCCTAGCGCGGCCAGCCCGGCGATGATCTCCTCGGGAATGTCGCCGTTGCTGCGGTGGACGTGCTCCGCGTGGGGCCGCACCTCGTTCTCGGCGAACCGGTGGAAGGTGTCGCGTACGAGCTCGAAGTCCTCGCTCAAGTGCCGGGGACCCTCCTCTCCGGCGAGGGCCGCCAGCACTGCAGGGTCGCGATGGGCGGCGACGAACGGTCCGGCGGGCGCCAGAGCGGCGGGGTCGACGCCCCAGTGGTCCGCTCGGCCGATCAGCCGGGCGACCAGGTCGGCCGCCGCGTCGGCCACGAAGGCGCAGGCGATCCGGGCCTCGACGTCGCCGTGGGCGCCGTAGTCGAGGGTGGCCCGGGCGGTGGCCACCGCCGCGGCCGCGTGGGCGAGGTCGTAGGCGACGACCTGGTTGGCGTCGATGCCTCCGGTGGCGGCGACCTGCCGGACCGCCCGGTCGACGACCGCCTGGCACAGCCCGACGGCCTCGGCGGCGGCGGCCAGGTCGGGCGCGGGCAGTGTGTGCGGAGCCATTGCTTCTCCTCGTCCTCGGTCGTGCGTGCCGGCACGGCGACGAGGACCCTACCCCGGTGCGGCCATGGCGCTCACGGGCCGCGCCGCCGCGGCTCAGCCCTCGGGCCGCCGACCGATGACGGTGACCAGGGGGGGCAGGACGATGGGGTCGTCGCCGGGGTCGACCTCGGTGAGGGAGGTGAGGTACTCGGCCACCGGCCCGGGACCGGCGCCGGCCGGCGCCTCGGCCCAGGCGTCGACGACCTCCAGCCCGGCGTCGCGCACCAGGGCGGGCAGCCACGCCCCGACGTCGGGGTGCAGGGCGTCGGGCATCGACAGGGGGGCGCCGGCCACGCGGCCGGCCGAGGTGACAGGCTCCTGGGCCACCACCCAGCCGCCGGGGCGCACGGTGCCGGCCATGCGGGCGAGGACGGGGACCGGGTCGAGCACGTGCATGAGGAGGAAGCGGCAGAAGGCCAGGTCGACCGGCTCGGGCAGGGTGAGGTCCTCGGCCGCCTGGGTGATGGCGAGCACCTGGCTGAAGGTCGCCGCGGCCGCCGCCACCGCGTCCCGGGCAGTCGGGTCGCTGTCGACGGCATAGACCCGGCCGTCGAGCCCGACCACCTCGGCCAGCGCCACCGACACGTCGCCACCGCCCGCCCCGATGTCCACGCAGCGCCATCCCGGGCCGAGCGCCAGCCGCTCGAGCGCGGTCGCCAGGGGCCGGCGGTAGACGTCGTCGCGCAGGCCCTTCATCGTGTGGTCGTCGTCGGAGTGGTACCGCACCGGGGGGGTCGTCGCCACGGCCCGATCCTCCCACGAACGTGGCGGCCGGGTGGCCGGCGGGGATCCCGGCCGCCATTGGGTAGCCTCCTTCCTCGTGAAGGTGACGATGCTGCTCTGCGACAGCGCCCAGGTGGCGGACGGGAAGCTCTACATCTTGGGGGGCGGGTGGTCGATGACGGGCCCCGACCCGGTGCCGTCCGCCGTGGCGCTCAAGATCGACGTCGACTGGAGCGAGGCCGAGCGCCCGCACCACTGGGAGCTCTTCCTCGAGGACGCCGACGGCCAGCCGGTGATGGTCGAGACGCCCGACGGTGCCCAGCCGGTGGAGGTGCGGGGCGAGTTCACCGTCTCGCACCCGCCCGGCGTTCCCGAGGGCTCGCCGATCGACGTGGCCCTCGCCGTCAACATGGGGCCGATCCCGCTCCGCCCGGGCACCCGCTTCACCTGGCGCCTGGTCATCGACGGCGAGGCGCTGACCGGCGCCTCCCTCGGGTTCACCACCCGACCGCAACCGGCGCAGCAGCAGCCCGAACCATCGTGAGCTCCCGGGCGTGACCACCCACGACCGGCCGTTCGGTCGCTTCTTCGAGGACTTCGTCGTCGGCGACGTGTACCGGCACTGGCCCGGCAAGACGATCACCGAGGCCGACGACCACCTCTTCTGCATGGTCACGATGAACCACCATCCCCTGCACACCAACGCCTGGTTCGCGGCGGAGGAGACGGTGCACGGCAAGAACGTGGTGGTCGGCAACCTCGTCTACTCGCTCGCCCTCGGCATGAGCGTGCCCGACGTGAGCGGGTCGGCCATCGCCAACCTCGAGGTCGAGTCGCTGGTGCACCGCAGCCCGACCTTCCACGGTGACACCATCTACGCCGAGACCAAGGTGGTCGACAAGGCCGAGTCCCGCTCCCGGGACGACCGGGGCGTGGTGACCGTCGAGACCAAGGCGTTCAACCAGCAGGGCAAGGAGGTCTGCTTCTTCCGCCGCAAGGTCATGGTGTGGAAGCAGGCGGCCGCCCCGACCCGCCGGCGCCCCTACGGCGAAGACGTCTGGGGCTGACCTGGTGGCGCTGACGGCGCCCGAGGTCGACGGCTTCCGCCGGGCGCTGGCCCGCTTTGCCGGCCCTGCCGCTCGCTCCCCCGCCGTTCGCGGCCCTGCCGCTCGCGGCCCTGCCG
>JBOGGF010000153.1:0-8082 GCA_050743965.1 Acidimicrobiales bacterium | reverse complement strand
GTCCGGCTTCGGCGGCGCGGTCCTGCCGCCCCGTTCGGACCGGGGCGGGGTCGGGGTGGCCGCGCCGGCTGTGGCCGCGCCGGCTCTGGCCGTGCCCGTACCGGCGGCGCCGTCCCGGGCTCCGTCGGGATCGCCCTTGGCCCGGGTGGCCGGGACCGAACTGTTGTCGGCGGCCTTGGGGCCGGTGCCGTTGGGACGCGGCGCGCTGGCGGGGCTCACGGGCACCGGTGCCTTGGGCGGCGGCGGCACGGCCGGGGGCGGGGCCGGCCGGGTGTCGCCGATCCGCGGCTTGGCCCGCGACCCTTCTGTCTTCCCGTTGGCGTTGCGCTCGGCGTCAGCCGGCGGGGCGTCGGCCTCCGGCGGCGGCGGTGCAGCCGGCGGCGGCGCGCCGGTGACGGCGGTGCCGTCCGGCGACCGCCCGCTCTCGAGATCTGTCATGAGGGAGGACCCTTCTGCGAGGTGTCACGACGCGCACGCCTCGGCCATCTCGCCACTCTCGGTGAGCGGCTCGTACCGGCTGCCGTCGCGTTCGATCCATTGATGTCTCCTGCAGGCCCGGACCAGCGTGAGCTCGGGGCCGAGCCCGCACAGCAGTTCCTGCGGCCGGACGCCTCGGGGGCGCGTGGCCAGCTCCGCGTGGAGGCGCTCCGCCGTCACCAGGTCGAGCGCCAGGACGGCCGCCCGGACGTCGTCCTCGACCGGGCGGCCCTTGCGCTCCCGCCGGACGACGACACTGGCGGCCCCAAGGAGCCGCTCGACCTGCGTCGCCAGCTCCCCTGCGGCCAATCCCTGCACCTCCACGTCCCAGCTACAGGATGATACCTCTTGTTGCAACGACCCGGTGCCAGGCGGTACCAGCCCCACCGCCAGGACGTCGATACCGTCGGGTAGCAGGGCACTGAGGCGTCCGGCCAGGTCGGGAGCCATTTCCGCCACCGCGCCCGCACCCGTGGTCACAGCGCCACCGGGGGCGGTGGGGGCGGTGGGGGCGGTGGGGGCGGTGGAGCCAACCCCCTCCAGGGTGACGTCGACGTACTCGGCCACCGACTCGCACCCGGTGGGGAGGGCCAGCCCGAAGCTGAGCAGGGGCCGGGGCGAGAAGCCCTCCGACCAGGCGACCCGAAGGAGGCTGCGCCGGAGCGCCCGCTCCCACATGCGGGCCACGTCCCGGTGGCTGGTGAAGCGGATCTTGCCGAGCTTGGCGTAACGGAACCGCAGCCGGTGGCGAGCCGGGGCCGACGGGTCGGTCACGTCCGGGCGCCGGTGACGAGCCGGACGGGCACCCGGTCGCCGGCAGTGAGGTCCTGCCCGGTGCCCTGGCTGCCGCCCGCCGGTGGCACCGGTGATGCCACCACGTGCTCGAGCCCCAGGCCGGTACAGGCGCCGCAGTCGTAGCACGGGGTCCACCGGCAGTCCTCGACCACCGCCCCCGCCAGGGCGTCCTGCCAGTCGTCCCACAGGAAGTCCCGGTGGAGCCCGGCCGAGACGTGGTCCCAGGGCAACGGCTCGCCGGCCTCACGATCGCGGTGGACGACCTCGTCGAGGGAGAGCCCCTCGGCCGCCAGCGCCTCCTCCCAGCGGGCCAGGTCGAAGTGCTCGGACCACTCCTGGAAGGTGCCGCCGGCCCGCCACACCCGCTCGATCACCGCCCCGATGCGCCGGTCGCCGCGGCTGGCGATCCCCTCCGCCGCGGTGGCCTCGGGGTCGTGCCACCGGATGGTGAGGCCGCGGGCACCCCGGGCGGCCTGGCGGAGCAGGTCGACCTTGCGCTGCAGCTCGGCCACCGTGTCCTGGCCGAACCACTGGAACGGCGTGTGCGGCTTGGGCACGAAGCCGCCGACGGACGCCACCACCGTGACCGAGCGGTGGTAGCGGCGCCCGATCTCCACGCACGCCCTGCCCAGCTCGGCGATGCCGACGACGTCCTCGTCCCGCTCGGTCGGCAGGCCGATGAGGAAGTACAGCTTGACCCGGCGCCAACCCTGGCCGAAGGCGGCATCGACGGCGCGGTAGAGGTCCTCCTCCCGGATGAGCTTGTTGATCACCCGCCGCATCCGCCACGTCCCGCCCTCGGGGGCGAAGGTGAGGCCCGTGCGCCGCACCCGCTGGATCTGGGCGGCGGTGCCGACGGTGAAGGCGTCGACGCGCAAGCTCGGCAGGCTGACCGAGACCCGCTGGCCGTGGCGGGGGTCCTCGACCACGTCGCGGACGGTGTCCTCGATCCCGGAGAAGTCGGCCGTGGACAGCGAGGTGAGGGCCACCTCGTCGTAGCCGGTCGCCTCCAGCCCGTCGCGGACCATCTGGCGGACCTGTTCGGCCGGGCGCTCGCGCACCGGCCGGGTGATCATGCCGGCCTGGCAGAACCGGCAGCCGCGGGTGCAGCCACGGAACACCTCGACGTTCAGCCGGTCGTGCACCACCTCGGTCAACGGCACCAACTGGTGCTGGGGGTAGGGCCACTCGCCCAGGTCGGCGACGGTGCGCTTCTCCACCCTGGCCGGCACGCCGGGCACCACCGGCTCGACGCCGGCCAACCGCCCGGCGACGTACCGGGGCTCGTACAGCGCCGGCACGTAGACCCCCTCCACCCGGGCCAGGTCGGCGAGCAGCGCCCGCCGTGTGCGCTCGGCGGGCCGCCGGGCCAGCCACGGGCCGAGGACGTCGGTCACCTCCCCCACCGCCTCCTCGCCGTCGCCGAGCACGAAGGCGTCGACGAAGTCGGCCAGCGGCTCGGGGTTGAAGGCGCAGTGGCCCCCGGCGACGACCAGGGGGTCGGCGGCGGTGCGGTCGGCCGAGCGGACGGGCAGGCCGCCCAGGTCGAGCAGGTTGAGCACGTTGGTGTAGACGAGCTCGGCCGACAGGTTGAAGGCCATCACGTCGAAGGCCCGGGCGGGCAGGTGGTTCTCCACGGAGAAGAGCGGCACCCCGGCCGCCCGCATCGCCGCCTCCATGTCGGTCCACGGGGCGTACGCCCGCTCGGCCCCGGCGTCAGCGCGCTCGTTGAGGATCTCGTAGAGGATCTGGAGGCCCTGGTTGGGCAGGCCGACCTCGTAGGCGTCCGGGTAGAGCAGGAGCCAGGCGACCTGCCCCTCGCCGTGCACCGGTCGGCACGCACCCTGCTCACCGCCGATGTAGCGGGCCGGCTTCTGCACGCCGAGGAGCAGGGGCTCGATCAGGGGCCAGAGCGAGTCCATGACCGCGCCAGTCTACGGCGGCGACCTCGCGCCGGAGGAACGGCCCGGCGGCCGGCTCGCGCCGGTGGCCCCCAGCTGCACCGCGGCCGTCGGGGAGGTGCCCCCGGCCGCGGTGGTGACGCCGTTGGTCGGCGTGGCCGTCCCTGTGGGTCTGGTCGTCGCTGTCGGTGTGGCCGGCTTTGTCGCCTTCGCCGCCTTTGTCGATGTTGTCGTTGTCGTGCTCGGGGTGGTCGAGGGCGCCGTGGTGGTGGCCGGGGG
This sequence comes from Acidimicrobiales bacterium, assembly GCA_050743965.1. Lineage (GTDB taxonomy): Bacteria > Actinomycetota > Acidimicrobiia > Acidimicrobiales > RAAP-2 > DAHUZJ01. The sequence goes on along the minus strand of JBOGGF010000153.1, from coordinate 4,630 downwards.
CGCCGTCGTGGTCGTGGTCGGCGTCCCGGCCGGGGGGTTGGCCGGCGGCGGGGTGGTCGAGGGCTGCTGTGTGGCCGTCGGCGGGGTCGACGTCGAGGAGACCGGGTTGGCGTAGAGGTAGTTGAAGACTGTGGCGACGGCCGGGGCGGCGCCTGTGGAGCCGTAGCCGCCCTGGGCGACGGCGACGGCGACCACGTACTCGGGCTGGCCGGGGGCGGCGTTGGTGGGGCCGAAGCCGACGAACCAGGCGTTCGGCGGCCGGCCTGTCTTTGTCGCCGTTGTCGCCGTGCCGGTCTTGCCGGCGATGATATAAGAGCTCGGCACCTTGGAGATGCTCTTGAAGGTGCCGTAGGCGGTGCCGTGCGGTGTGTTGACGGCGCCGACGAAACCCTGGAGCATGGCCGACCAGTTCGCTGTGGCGTAGGGGACCTTGCCCGTCACCTTCGGCGCGATCTTGTGCAGGACCTTGCCCCCGGGGCTCAGGATGTCGGACGCCATCTCGGGCTGGTGCCTGATCCCGTGGTCGGCGAAGGTGGCGTAGGCCTGCGCCTGCTCGATCGGCGTGATCACGGTGGCACCCTGGCCGAAGGCGACCTCGAGACTTGTCGCCGGGTACCAGTACGTGTTGGGGAAGCCTGTCGGTGTCGCCTGGTGCAGCTTCTGCCGCTCTGTCTTGCCGTCGATGTGACCCTTCACCTCGTTGGGTAGGTCGATCCCGGTGGTCGTCCCGAGGCCGAGCTGGTGGGCCGCGTCCTGGATGGCGTTCACGCCGTACTTGCCCGATGTGTGGTAAAAGCGGACGCCCAGTGTGTAGAAGAAGAAGTCGTCCGACTTGGTGATGGCCGAGGTGACGTTGACGACGCCGGCGTCGGCCGCTGTCGCATCGTGGAATGTGCAGTTCCCGGTGCATGTCGGGTAGCCGTGCGCCTTCATGCTGAAGATCCCCGTGTCGTCGGCCGTCGAGTACGGGGAGATGAGGCCGTCGTGGAGGGCGGCCGTGGCGGTCGCCAGCTTGAAGGTCGATCCCGGGGCATAGAGGCCCTGGATGGCGTAGTTGTTGAGGGGGCAGCCGCCTGTGGTCTTGTTGCAGCCCACCGTCAGCGCCTGGTAGGCGCTTGTCGAGATCCCCCCGACCCATGTTGTGAGCTTGTACGTCGGGTACGACGCCGTGGCCAGCACCGCCCCGGTGCGGGCGTCCATCACCACCGCGGCGCCGTTGGGCGCGGCCGGCGTGAGGCCCGTCTGCGATGTCGTCCGGTGGCGGTCGGCGGTGATGTCGTTGGCCAGCGCCGCCTGGAGGGCCTTCTGCAGCCCCAGGTTGTCGTGCAGCTGGAGGGTGTCGCCCTGGGATGGCGCCTTCTGGGTGAGGGTGCCCACCACTTTGCCGGTGGCGTCGACCGACAGGGCCTGGCGGCCGTGGGCACCGCGCAGGTACTTTTCGTACTCCTGCTCGATGCCGGACTTCCCGATCTGGCTCGACTGCGAGTAGCCGGGATGGGTCTTGAGCGCTGTGGCTGTGATCGGGCCGACGTACCCGAGCGTCTGGGCCGCCGTTGTGCCGCCCTGGGGGTAGTACCGCTGGGTCACCTGCTGCACGGTGACGCCGGGGTACTCGGACGGGTGGGCGTCGACGTACTGGACGACGGCCGCTGTCGCCGGGTCGAGGATCGGCACGGGCTGGTATGGGCTGTACTTGGGGTTTGTGATGTCCCGGCGGATTGTGATGGCCGGCTTCCTGATGAGGGCCGCCAGCTTGCCGATGATCTCGGGGTGCTGTGTCGCCTCGACCCGGGACAGGACCAGCTCGTTCTGTACCTGGTTGCCCACGAGCACGGTGCCGCTGCTGTCGACGATCAGGCCGCGGGGGGCGGGCACTGTGACCAGGCGCACCTGGTTGGACGTCACGTGGGCGGCGTAGGCCTTGTGGTTGATGACCTGGAGGCTCCACAGCCGCAGCACCATTACGGCAAAGAGGACGAGGACGACGGCGCCGATGACGTAGAGCCGGACCCCGGGTCGCGACGGGACCTCGTCGGGCGAGGCGACGAGGGCGGCGACGTTGACCTTGCGCCGCGGCCGCATGCGCGGCCCATTGAGCCGGGTGCGCCGGGAGCCGGGCGGGCGACGGGACGGCCGGGCGCCGTGCCCGTGGGCGGGCCGGGCGTACACCCGGTCGCCGCGGAAGGGACGGCGCAGGGTGTGGCGGCGCCTCACCATCGCCGGGCCGGGGCGACCGAGGAGAAGGTGCCGGCGGGCTGGGCGGTGGCCAGGGCCCGCCGGACCAGCGCCACGGCGGGGGCGCCGAGGACGGCGTTGGTCACCGAGACGACGGCGACCACCGCCGCCAGGTCGAGGTGGAGGAATTGATCCTGGCCGAGGACCGCGCCGAACACGGCGTACAGCATGACCGCGACGGCGCTCGCCACGAGCGCGACGGCCGGCCGGAACCACCACACCTGGCGGGTGAGCTCGCCGGTGGTGGCTCCCACGCCGAAGCCGACCAGGCTCCACACGAGGGCCGAGAGGCCAAACGGGGTCGGCAGCAGCAGGTCGGCTGCCATGCCGGCGACGAAGCCGACCACGGCGCCCTCCGCCGGCCCCGACGCCATGCCGGCGGCGACCGGCAGCAGGATCATGACGTCGGGGTGGACCCCGGCGATGCGGATGTCGAGTCCGACCGTCCACTGGACGAGCAGCACCAGCGCCGTCAGGACCAGGATGCGCACCAGCGCCCGCACCGTCACGGCGCCGGGCTCCACTGGAGCACCTCGACGTAGCTGAGATCGCCGAGGTCGGCAAGGGGCTCGGCGGTCACCTGCTTGTCCGCCGCCCCCGAGACGGCGTGGACCGTTGCGACCTTGGCCACCGGGATCCCGGCGGGGAACTGGGCCCCGGCGAGCGCATCGGTCACCAGCTGCTGGCCGGTGCCGATGGCTGTGTTGGTCGCCACCAGCTGGAGCGACAGGTCTTTGCCCGGGCCCAGCCCGGCCAGTGTGGCGAGCTCGCCGTTGCCGTACGTCACGCCCACCGTGGACTGCCCGTCGGTGACCAGCTGCACTGTCGCTGTGGTGTGGGACGCCTTCACCACCCGGCCGATCAGGCCGCCGGCCGCCATCACCGGGTCGCCGACCGACACCCCCTGGCCGCGACCCTTGTCGATGGTGACCGTGGCGGCGAAATTCGACGGGCCGACCGCCGTCACCTGGGCTGGCACCTTGGGCAGCTGGTGCACCGACGGCAGTGTGTTGATCGCCAGCAGCCGCTGGAGCTTCTCCTCCTGGGTGGCGTCGAACTTCGACGACGCCAGGTCCTGGCGCAGCTTCCCCAGCTCGGCCTGGAGCTTTTGGTTCTCCTGCTGCAAGGCCCCGTAGTGGAAGGCACCGGCGAAGAACCGGCCGATGGGATCGAGCACCCCGTTCACGCCGGAGCGCACCGGGGAGAAGACGGTGCTCGCCACCGATCGGCTGCCCGAGATGAGGCTATGCGCCCTGCCCGTCTCGTCCAGGGTGATCACGCTCACGGAGATCAGGACGAGCACGACCAGGGTGGTGAGGGTGCGGCGCGACCGCCTCGCCTTTGCCACCCGGCACGATCAGCGCGACGAGGAGGTGATGAGGACCCGCTTCAGCGCCTCGAACTCCTCCAGGCACTGCCCACTCCCGACGGCGACACAGTTGAGCGGGTCCCGGGCGACGACGATCGGCATGCCGGTCTCGTGCTGCAGGCGGGCGTCGAGCCCGTGCAGCAAGGCGCCACCGCCGGTGAGGACGATGCCCTGCTCCATGATGTCGGCCGCCAGCTCCGGCGGGGTCCGGTCGAGGGTCACCTTGACAGCGTCGACGACGGCCGAGACCGGCTCGTCGATGGCCCGCCGGATCTCCTCGGTCGAGACCACCACCGTCTTGGGGAGGCCGGTGACCAGGTCCCGGCCGCGGATCTCGGCGTGCAGCTCCTCCTCGAGCGGGTAGGCGGAGCCCAGGGCGATCTTGATCTCCTCGGCCGTGCGCTCCCCGAGGGCAAGGCTGAACTCCTTCTTGACGTAGGAGACGATCCCGTCGTCCAGCTCGTCGCCGCCGATCCGGATGGACTGGCTGGTGACGATGCCACCGAGCGAGATCACCGCCACCTCGGTGGTCCCTCCGCCGATATCGACGACCATGTTGCCGGTCGGCTCGTGCACCGGGAGGCCGGCGCCGATGGCAGCGGCCATGGGCTCCTCGATGATGTAGGCCTTGCGGGCGCCGGCGTACTCGGCCGCCTCCATCACCGCCCGCTGCTCGACGCCGGTGATGCCCGACGGCACGCAGATGACCATCCGTGGCTTGGCGAACCGGCGCTGGTGCACACGGTGGATGAAGTACCGGAGCATCTTCTCGCAGATCTCGAAGTCGGCGATCACCCCGTCCTTCAGCGGCCGGATCGCCTGGATGTGGCTCGGCGTACGACCGATCATCCGCTTGGCCTCGGCTCCCACTGCGAGGGGGCGACCGTCTTTGACGTTGACGGCCACCACCGAGGGCTCGTTGAGCACGATGCCCCTCCCCCGGACGTAGACCAGGGTGTTGGCGGTGCCGAGGTCCACCGCCATGTCACGGCCGAGCAGGTTGAAGTGGCTGTCAGACATGTGGTG
>JBOGGF010000152.1:0-8130 GCA_050743965.1 Acidimicrobiales bacterium | reverse complement strand
GATCCCGCCGTCGGCCGCCACCTCCCAGTAGCCCCCGCCGTCGGGCGTGGCCGCCATGCCCACGACGGGCTGGTCGAGCGGCTGGCCGCCCATCGAGCCGGCGAACGGCGCGTCACCGAAGGCGAAGATCCCGCCGTCGGCCGCCACCTCCCAGTAGCCCCCGCCGTCGGGCGTGGCCGCCATGCCCACGATCGGCTTGTCGAGCGGGCGGCCGCCCATCGAGCCGGCGTAGACGGCGTCGCCGAAGGCGAAGATCCCGCCGTCGGCCGCGACCTCCCAGTAGCCGCCACCGTCGGGCGTGGCCGCCATGCCCACGATCGGCTGGTCGAGCGGCTGGCCGCCCATCGAGCCGGAGAACGGCGCGTCACCGAAGGCGAACACGCCGCCGTCGGCTGCGCCGAGCCAGTAGCCGCCGCCGGCGCGCCCGTACGTGTAGCTTCCGGCTGCTACGGCCGCCGAGGTCCCGTTGGGCGTGGTGGCGGTGACGGCGACCGGGCCGAGGGCGGTGGCCGCCGGAGTGACGACCGTCACCGACGTTGTGGACGACGATCGGACGGCGGCCATGGCGCTGCCGAAGTGGACGGCCGTGACACTGCCGAGGTCCCTACCCGAGACGGTGACCGTCGTGCCCCCGCCGAGCAGACCTTCGCGGGTGCTGAGGCCCGTCACCGTCGGGCACCCGCCCGACGGCTGCAGGGCAGCCGCAAGCCGCATGCCGTCGGGCGTCCCGAGCCCGCTCGCCAGGTCGTAGCGTGGGCCGGCGTGGTACTTGCTTGTCGCCGATGCGATGAGGTGGTTGTCACCGGCAGTCACGTCGGTGAGGGCACCGGCGGTCGCCGGGCTGTAGAGCTTGGGGTTGACGTCGCCAAGGGGCGCGGCGCAGCCCTGGTCGGTGAGCGCCACCAATGCCGCCCACAGCGGCGCCGCCGCACTCGTGCCGCCGATGCCCACCATCCAGGAACCATCGAAGAAGACTCTGTAGCCGCTGGCCGGCGCGGCGTCGGCCGACACGTCGGGGACGGCCCGGCACCCTGCCGCCGGCACTGTCGTTGTCGCCCGCTGGGGGCACGGGTTCCCCGCCGGGTATGTCGGTGCCGACGGCACGCCGCCTGTGGCCTGCTGGTACTTGGGCATCGACCAGATGGCAGAGACCCCGCCCCCGCCGGCGCCACCGCCTGTGTTCCACACCGTCTGTGTCGCCGGGCTTGTCGTCGGGCCCAATGACGTGCCCCCGACGCCGGTGACGGTCGGTTGGCTGGCCGGGTCGTCGACGGCGAGCTGGGTTGTCCCCGGCGGGATCGGTGTGCTCGTCCGCTGCGTGCCGGCGTACCAGCATCCCTCCGATCCGGCGTCGCCGGCGGCGGCCAGCACCGTCTTGCCCTCGGCTGCCATCTGCTCGAAGAACGGCGCCTCGCGCAGGGGCGGGCTGGTCGCTGTCGGCTTCGCCCCGAGCTCGCACTGCCCCCAGCTGGTGGACACCACCGTCGCAGCCGGTGTTGTGGCCATCGCCTGCAGGGTGTCGAAGGGGCCCGCGCCCGTGGAGGGCCCCTGGAAGACGTCGATCGTGGCCGCCGGGGCGAGCGCCGACACCGTCTCGATGTCGAGGGCGCTCTCCAGTCCCGGCGGCGGTGTGGCCCCCGAGATCGGTGGACCGGCACCACCGTCGACCGGGACGGTGCGCACCGTCGGGTCGATCCCGTAGCAGGTGTCGAAGGTGGCCAGCTCGGCCAATGTAGAGGCCTCCAGCTCCATCACGTCGACCGTCACCCCTGCGCCTGAGCGCCCCTGGGCGTAGAGGCCGGCCATGTCGTAGGCGTCGGCCAGCCGTGTGTACGAGCGGACCGACCCCGTCCCGCGCCCGGTCGGGCACGCCACCGGCGCTGTCGTCGGGCCGAGCACCGCTCCCCCGCCGCCGGCCGTCGTGGCGCCGGTGACGGTCGGCGCCGGCGCGGCGCGGCGGGCTGTCACCAGCGGGTGCCAGCGCTGCACCGTCGAGAGCCCGACGACGGCGTCGACGGTCGGCGCCAGCGGCTGGGGGACCGTCGGGGCGGCCGACGGCAGGAAGGCCGCCTGGCCCGACGGCAGTCGCACCGTCGCGAGCGGCGACCCGAAGGCCGCCGACACGGCGGACGCCGACCCGCTCGCCGGCACGTAGAGGCGGTCGCCCGGCGTCGCGCCCGGCGTCAGGCCTTCGGCCGCCAGCCACCGGTCGACGGCGTCCACCGCCGACTGCGACGGGGCGAAGCGTGTGGCGAACTGGTTCGGCGTGAGGTAGTGGCCGTACTGCGCGCCGGCCGGTGTCGACACGGCCGCCACGAAGGCCGACAACCCCTCGGGATCCGGCACGCCGAGCGCCACGTCGACCGAGACGGGGGTGGCCGGTGGCACGGTCCCGGTCACCTGCGCGCCCGGCGGGACGGTGGCCGCGCCCTGGAGCAGCGGAACCCGGGGCGCGGCCGCTATCTGGTCGCCCGACAGCGGCGCCGCCGGCACCGTTGCTGTCGCCCCGGTTGTCGTCGCCCCGGTCGTCACCGCACTCGTCGCCCCGGTCACCCCGGCCGTCGTTGCCGCGTCCGCCCACGACGGCGACGCCGCGCCGACGAGCAGCACGAGCGCCGCCACCGCCACGGTGCCCGCACCGGCACGGTGCATCACCCTCCGAGCCCCGCCCCCCTTCACCCGCCAGGATCTCCCTCCACTCGGTCCGACGACCCGGGACGCCGGCGCGAGCGCAGGCGATCGGCGACCTCACGTTCGGCCCCCTCCCCCGAGGGCTCATAGTAGAGGTGGCCCTCCAGCTCGTCGGGCCGGTACTGCTGGTCCACCCAACCCCCGGGATAGTCGTGGGGGTGGCGGTAGCCGGCCCCGTGGCCGACGGCGGCCGCGCCCCGGTAGTGCGCGTCCCGCAGGTGCGCCGGCACCGCTCCCGCGGCGCCGCGGCGGACGTCCTCGCGCGCCCGGCCGAGGGCGACGGTGACCCGGTTCGACTTCGGCGCCGTGGCTAGGTGGACGACGGCGTGGGCGAGGTTGAGCGCCGCTTCGGGCAGGCCGACCATCTCGACCGCCCGAGCTGCGGCGTCGGCCACGACCAGGCCCGCCGGGTCGGCCATCCCGACGTCCTCGCTCGCCAGGATGACCAGGCGCCGAGCCACGAACCGCGCGTCCTCGCCGGCGTCGAGCATCCGGGCCAGCCAGTACAGGCTGGCGTCGGGGTCCGACCCGCGAATGCTCTTGATGAGGGCGCTGACCTGGTCATAGTGCTCGTCGACCCCCTGGTGGTACAGGCGGCCGGCACGGGCGCGGGACACGTCATCGACGGTGACGTCGACCCGGCCCTCCTCGCCGTCACTGCGGCGGTCGTCCTCCCGGGCGCCGGCGAGCGCCACCGCGACCTCGAGGGTGGTGAGGGAGGCGCGGGCGTCGCCCTCGGCGAGCGAGACCACCGCCGCCACCACCTCGTCGGCAGCCGTGGCGGCCTCGGCGTCCAGCCCTCGCCGCACCAGCGCGGCAAGGTCCTCGTCACCCAACGGCTCGAGGCGCCACAGCGTCGCCCGGCTCATGAGCGGCGGGTTCACCTCGAAGAACGGGTTCTCGGTCGTCGCCCCGACCAGCACGACGAGACCGTCCTCCACCGCCGGCAACAGGACGTCCTGCTGGGCCTTGTTGAACCGGTGAACCTCGTCGACGAACAGGATCGTCCCCTGCCCGTGCTCCCCCAGGCGGCGGCGAGCGGCCTCGAGCGCCTCGCGCACGTCCTTCACTCCCGAAGTCACGGCCGAGAGGGGGACGAACGCCTTCGACGTGGCGTCGGCGAGGAGACGTGCCAAGGTCGTCTTTCCGGTGCCCGGCGGCCCCCACAGGACCACCGAGCCCAGCCGGTCGGCCTCGACCAGCACCCGGAGCGGCGCACCCGGCGCCACCAGGTGGCGCTGACCGACGACCTCGTCGAGGGTACGCGGGCGGAGACGGGCGGCCAGGGGTGCCCGGGACGCCAGCCGGCACTCGGCGGCGGCCTCGAAGAGGTCACCGGCGCCCCCGCTGCCGTGCCCGACGGTCACCCGTGACCGGGCGACGCCGCTGGCGGTGGGGGGGCGGCGACCCGGATGCCGAGCTCCGTCAGGGAGGAGGGCGCCAGCCGTTTGGGCGCACCGGTCAGCGGGTCGGACCCGGACTGGGTCTTGGGGAAGGCGATGACCTCCCGGATGCTCTCCTCCCCGGCCAGGACGGCCACCAGGCGGTCGACGCCCACGGCGAAGCCGGCATGCGGCGGGGCCCCGTAGCGGAACGCTCCCATGAGGAAGCCGAAACGGGCCTCGGCCTCCTCCTCGGAGATGCCGAGGGCGGCGAAGACCCGGGCCTGGATGTCGGCGCGGTGGATCCGCACGCTGCCCGATCCCAGCTCCCAGCCGTTGAGCACGAGGTCGTAGGCCTCCGACCGGACCGACAGCGGGTCGGTGGTCATCCGGTCGAGGTCGTCGGGGTGGGGCATGGTGAAGGGGTGGTGGGCCGCCACCGGGTTCCCCGCGGCGTCCACGCCGTCGAACATGGGGAACTCCACGACCCACACGTAGCGGTGCGGCCCCTCCGCCACGGGCCGGCCGGCCATCTCGAGACGCAGCTGGCCCAGCACGGTGCAGGCGGCGCGCTGCTCGTCGGCCACGGCGAGCACCAGGTCGCCCGGCACGGCCTCGGTGGCCGCGAGGAGGCCTTCCCGCTCGGCGTCGGCGAGGAAGCGGGCCAGGGGCGAGTCGAGATCGGGCCGGTCGCCCGCGGCACCGCCCGGCGGCTCGGTCACCCAGAACCACGCCAGCCCCCTGGCGCCGAGCGCCTTGGCCCGCTCGGTCAGGGCATCGAGCCGGGTGCGGCTGGTGCCCGCGCCGCCGACCACCCGCAGCCCCTTCACGCACGGCGCGGCGAAGGCCCGGACCTCGGTGTCGGCGAACACCGGCGTGAGGTCGGACAGCGGCGGTCCCGCCCGCAGGTCCGGCTTGTCGCTGCCGAAGCGGTCGATCGCCTCGGTCCAGGTCATCTGCTCGATAGGGGGCGGCCGCTCGCCGGTCGCCACCTCGGCGGCGTCGAGGACCGCCTCGGAGACGAGCGCCACGACGTCGTCCCGGGTGACGAACGATGCCTCCACGTCGAGCTGGGTGAACTCGAACTGGCGGTCGGCGCGCAGGTCCTCGTCCCGCAGGCACCGAGCGATCTGGTAGTAGCGGTCGACCCCGCCGACCATCAGCAGCTGCTTGGCCAGCTGGGGGCTCTGAGGCAGGACGTAGAAGGACCCCTGGTGCAGCCGGCTCGGCACGGCGAACTCCCGGGCGCCCTCGGGCGTCGGCGCCCACAGGAGCGGGGTCTCCACCTCGCAGAAGCCCTGCCGGTCCATGGCTCGCCGCAGGGCACCGACCACCGCCGCTCGCAGGCGGAGGTTGGCCTGCATCCGGGGCCGCCGCAGGTCCACATAGCGGTACCGGAGGCGGACGGGCTCGTCCACCTCGGTGCGGTCCTCCACCACGAACGGTGGGGGTTCGGCCGCGGCCAGCACCTCGACGGTGCAGTCCCCCACCTCCACCTCGCCGGTGGCGAGGGCGGGGTTCTCCATGCCCTCGGGCCGCCGGCGGACGACGCCGGCGACGGCCACCACGTACTCGCTGCGGATGTCGACCGAACCGTCCACGACGCACTGGACGATCCCGCTGTGGTCGCGCAGGTCCACGAAGGCGAGATGCTCGCCGTGCTCCCGCCGGCGCGACACCCACCCGCACAGCCGTACAGAGCTGCCCTCGTCGTCCAGGCCGAGATCCCCGCACCGACCCGTCCGCATCGACGTGGCACCGGGACCCACACTGGCTGTCATGGACCGTCCTCTCCTCGAGCTCCTCGAGCTGCTCGTGGCACTCCGGCGTCGCCGCCGGCTGTTGCCCGCACCGCTGCCACGACGTCGACCCGGGCCACGGTGCGCTGGTCGCCACCACCGCGCAGCGGGCGAAGGGTAACCGTACCCTCGGCTGCCTCGCGCTCGCCCACCAGGAGGGCCACGGCGGCGCCCGAGCGGTCGGCCAGCTTCATCTGCGCCCTCATCGACCGTCCGTCGAAGGCACGGTCCGCCCGGAGCCCGGCCCGCCGAAGCTCGGCCGTGAGGTCGCGGGCCGCGGCGCCACCGGCGACGTCGACCACGAAGGCGTCGGGCGGCGGGGGGGCCGCCGGGAGGACCCGCTCCCCGTCGCAGGCCAGCAGCACCCGCTCGATGCCGATGCCGAACCCGATCCCCGGCGTCGGATCGCCGCCCAGCATCTCGACCAGGCCGTCGTACCGCCCGCCGCCACCGATGCCGTTCTGGGCGGCGTCGATGGCATCCGAGGCGAACTCGAACGTCGTGCGGGTGTAGTAGTCGAAGCCACGCACCAGCCGGTGGTCCACCCGGTAGGCGATGCCCAGCGCATCGAGGCCGGCCCGCACCCGGGCGAAGTGGGCGGCGCAGGGCTCGCACAGCCGGTCGACGAGGCGGGGCGCCTCCTCGGTCGCGTCGCGGCACTCCTTGCGCTTGCAGTCGAGCACCCGCAGCGGGTTGGTGTCGACCCGCTCGCGGTGCTCGTCGCAGAGCTGGTCGCGGCGCGGCGCCAGGTAGTGGCGGAGCTCCTCGACGTACGCCGGGCGGCAATTACCGTCGCCCATCGAGCCGACCTTCAAGGCGTACGCCCGCAGGCCGAGGGAACAGAAGAAGCCGTCGGCGAGCGCCACGACCTCGACGTCGAGGTCGGGGTCGGCCGGGCCGAGTGCCTCCACCCCCACCTGGTGGTGCTGGCGGTACCGACCGGCCTGCGGCCGCTCGTGGCGGAAGGCCGGCGTGACGTACCACGCCTTCCACGGGAGCACCGGGTGGTGCTGCACGTAGGCACGCACGACCGACGCCGTTCCCTCGGGGCGCAGCGCCAGCACCTTCCCGTCCCGGTCGGAAAACTCGTACATCTCCTTGCCGACCACCTCGCTCCCCTCGCCGATGCCGCGACGGAAGACCGAGGCGTACTCGAACATCGGGCTCTGGACCAGGCCGAAGCCGGCCCGCTCGACCTGCTCGGCAAAGCGGGCGACGACCGTCTGCCACCGCCACGACTCCGGCCACAGGACGTCCCGGGTCCCGGTGGGGGCGCGCGGCGCCCCGTGCTCGTCGGCCACGGCGGCCTACGCCTTCTTGCCCGGCAGCAGGCGGTAGGCGTCGAACACCCCGTCGAGGTGCTTGAGCGCCGCCACCAAGGACTGGAGATGCGTCGGGTCGGCCAGCTCCACGTCGAACGCCATCCGGCTCACCCGGTCGGGCGCCGTCGCCGTGCGGGCGGCGACGATGTTGAGGTGGTGCTCGGAGACCAGGCGGCTCACGTCGGCCAGCAGCCGGGACCGGTCGAAGGCGAGCACCTCGACCGTGGCCAGGAAGACGCCCTCGACGCCACGGTCCCACTCCACCTCGATGAGCCGCTCACGCAAGCGGCGGGTCAGTGCCATGGCGTTCGAGCAGTCCGAGCGGTGGACGGACACCCCGCGGCCCTGGGTGACGAAGCCCACGATCTGGTCACCCGGCACGGGGGTGCAGCACCGGGCGAGGTGCACCATGACGTCGTCGAGCCCCTCGACGTACAGGCCCGCGATCGAGCTGCCCTTCGACCGCCGGGGCCGCCGGATGGGATGGGCGACGGTGGTCGGGAGCTGCTCGGGCTCACCCGTCCGTAGCTCGCGGGCCAGCCGCTGGACTATGGCCTGGGCCGACACCTGGTGCTCGCCGATGGCGGCGAACAGCGCCTCCACGTCGACCAGGTGCATCGACGACGCCACCTGCCCGAGGGCGCTGGACGCCAGCACCTTGTGCATCGGCATCCCCTCCCGGCGGAGGGCCTTGGCCAGCTCCTCCCGGCCGGTCTCGATGGCGTCCTCGCGGCGTTCCCGGCTGAACCATTGGCGGATCTTGTTGCGCGCTCGGGGGCTGACCACGATCTTGAGCCAGTCCCGGCTCGGGCCGGCCGACGGCACCTTCGAGGTGAAGATCTCGAGGGTGTCGCCCGAAGTGAGCTGGGAGTCCAACGGCACCAAGCGCCCGTTGACCCGGGCGCCGATGCACCGGTGCCCGACTTCGGTGTGGAT
>JBOGGF010000151.1:0-3803 GCA_050743965.1 Acidimicrobiales bacterium | reverse complement strand
GAGCGGCGGGAGCGCTGGGTCCCGTCCGGCGCCGCGGCGGTCGGGTGCCCCAGGCGACGGGCGCCGGACGGCGACCGCTGCCACACCGGCCGGTTCGTCGTCGGTGGCGGTGGCCGGGTCGAGTCCGGCCGTGTCGCCGGCGGGCGACCTCCGGGCCACGGCCAACCGCCGGCGGCTCCCCTTGTTGTGCGCCACCGGCGGGCTGGTGCCGGGACTGGTGGCCGGTCTCGTGCTCGGCTTCGCCGTCGGTTCGATCGCCGGTGTCGTGGCCGGCGTCGTCGTGCTCGTGGCGGCGGCCCTGTGGCTGGCGCGTGGCGCCCTGCCGCTGGCCCTGCGAACGGTCGGCGGCCGACCCGCGGCCGACGGGGAGCTCCCTGCCCTGGTCAACCTGGTCGAGGGGCTCGGTGCCACCTTCGGCGTCCGCGCCCCGCAGCTGTGGCTCGTCGACGATCCGGTCGGCAACGCCTGCACGGTGGCAGGGACGAGCGGGCGGGCCGTCCTGGTGGTGACCACGGGACTGGTGGGCCAGCTGGACCTGATCGAGCTGGAGGGCGTGGTCGCCCACGAGATGGCCCACGTGAAGTGCCACGACGCCGCCGTTTCCGCCGTGGCGGTGGCCACTGTGGGCATGGCCGCCCGAATGACGGGAGTCGACCGGTGGGTCCACTCGGCGGTCGGCTACGGGCGCGAGTACGCTGCCGACCGGCGCGCGGTCCTCGGCGTTCGGTACCCACCCGGATTGCGGGACGCGCTGGCGGTGCTGTCGAAGGGCCCGTCGCCGGTACCGGGATCGGTGTTCACCGGCGGTCGGTGGGCGGCGACGCGGTGGCTGTGGATCGATCCCATGGTCGGCCGGCGGGGTCACGCGGCCGAGGGCCAGCTCGACGCCACCGCGGTGCGCCGGGATGCCCTCGCCGAATGGTGAGCCCAGGCACGACGGATAGGATGCGGCTATGACGATCCAGCCCGACGCCGCGCTCGAGACCGGCACGTTCACGGTGAAGCGCGGCCTGGCCGACATGCTGCGAGGCGGCGTGATCATGGACGTCGTCGACGCCGAGCAGGCCAAGGTCGCCGAGGACGCCGGGGCCGTCGCCGTCATGGCACTCGAGCGGGTCCCCGCCGACATCCGCCGCGAGGGCGGGGTGGCCAGGATGAGCGACCCCGTGCTCATCGAGGGCATCCAGCAGGCGGTCACCATCCCGGTGATGGCCAAGGCCCGGATCGGCCACTTCGCCGAGGCCCAGGTGCTCGAGGCCCTGGGGGTCGACTACATCGACGAGAGCGAGGTGCTCACTCCTGCCGACGAGGCCCACCACATCGACAAGTGGGCCTTCACCGTCCCCTTCGTGTGCGGCGCCACCAACCTGGGTGAGGCCCTGCGACGGATCTCCGAGGGCGCGGCGATGATGCGCTCGAAGGGCGAGGCCGGCACCGGCAACATCGTGGAGGCGGTGCGGCACCTCCGCTCGATCCTGGGCGACATCCGCAAGGTCACGCAGGCCGACGCGGCCGAGCTGTACTCCTGGGCGAAGCAGCTGGCGGCGCCGATCGAGCTGGTGCGCGAGATCGCCGAGACCGGCCGCTTGCCCGTGCCCCTGTTCTGTGCCGGCGGCATCGCCACTCCGGCCGACGCGTCCCTCGTCATGCAGCTGGGCGCCGAAGCGGTGTTCGTCGGCTCGGGCATCTTCAAGAGCGACGATCCTGCCCGCCGCGCACGCGCCATCGTCGAGGCCACCACCCACTTCGCCGACGCCGACCACGTGGCCAAGGTGAGCCGTGGGCTGGGCGCCGCCATGCGGGGCGAGGAGCTGACCGAGCTCACCGAGCGCCTCGCCGATCGCGGCTGGTAGCCCGACCCCTCCGGTGGCCGTCGGCGTCCTCGCCCTCCAGGGCGACGTGCGCGAGCACCGCGCCGCCCTGGAATCGGTCGGTGCCCGAGTGGTCGAGGTCCGCCGGCCCGTGGACCTCACCGGGCTCGACGGGATCGTGCTCCCCGGCGGCGAGTCGACCACGCTGTCGATGCTGCTCGAGTCCTCCGAGTTGTTCGACCCGTTGGCTGCTGCCCTGCGCGCCGGCCTGCCGGCCTTCGGCACCTGCGCAGGAATGATCCTGCTGGCCGGCCGGGTGGAGGACGGCCGGCCCGACCAGCGCTCCTTCGGCGTCCTCGACTGCACCGTGCGGCGCAACGGCTACGGGCGCCAGCGGTACTCCTTCGAGCGCCGGCTGGATGCCCAGGGACTGGCGGCGGCGCTGGAAGGGACCTCCCCGCCGGAGGCGGCTGCGACACCCGACGCCGGGACCGCGCTCCCGGCGGTCTTCATCCGCGCTCCAGTGGTCGTGTCCACCGGACCGGATGTGGAGGTGCTGGCATCCCTGCCCGGTGAGGGGGCGACCGGTGAGGGGGCGACCGGTGAGGGGGCGACCGGTGACGAGGCACGGGGCGGACCGGTGGTGGTGCGGCAGGGTGCGGTGTTGGCCACGACGTTCCACCCCGAGCTGACCGCTGATCGCCGCCTGCATCGCCTGTTTGTGGCGATGACGGGGTCCCGGTCGACCGGCGCCCGGTAGCATCCTCGTTCCGGGGGCCCCGCCGGGCGGCGCGGTGGCCCCGCGTACGGGGAGGTCGAGCTCGGACATGTCGGGTCACTCGAAGTGGGCCACCACCAAGTACCGCAAGGGCGCGCAGGACGCGGCACGCTCCAAGCTCTTCGCCAAGCACATCCGCTCGCTGGAGGTGGCGGCGCGCGACGGTGGTGGCGACGTCAACGTCAATGCGTCGTTGCGGACGGCCTACGAGAAGGCGCGCAGTGACTCGGTGCCGATGGACACCATCGAGCGGGCGATCAAGCGGGGGACCGGCGAGGGCGGCGGCGCCCGCTACGAGGCGGTGACCTACGAGGGGTACGCCCCCAACGGTGTGGCGGTGATCGTCGAGACGCTCACCGACAACCGCAACCGGACGGCTGCCGAGCTGCGCAACCTGTTCACCCGCAACGGTGGCTCATTGGCAGAGCCAGGTGCGGTGAGCTGGCAATTCGCTCGCAAGGGCGTCCTCGATCTCGACCTGGCCCTCGACGAGGACCGGATCATGGAGGCCGCCCTGGATGCCGGGGCCGAGGACCTGACCGACGTGGGCGAGCGCTGGCAGCTGGTGTGTGCGCCGCAGGACCTGGCGGCCGTGCGGTCCGCCCTGGAGGAAGCGGGCATCCCGCCGCAGTCGGCCGAGCTCACCATGGTCCCCACCACGTCGGTCGAGGTGGCCGACAGCGGGGAGGCCCAGAAGGTGCTGCGCCTGCTCGAGGCCATCGACGACCATGACGACGTCCAGACGATCCATGCCAACTACGACATCGCCGAGGACGTCATGGCCGCCTACGCCGGCTGAAGCCAGAGAGGCCCCGCCGCCGGCGGACACGATGGTCCCGTTGGTCCGCCAACGGGACGCACCGGTGCGCTAGCGTCGAACGCATGTTCGTCCTCGGGATAGACCCCGGCCTTTCCCGTTGTGGCTATGGCGTGGTCGGGCGCCGGGCGGACGGCACGCCGGCGGCGGCGGCGGCGGGTGTGGTCGAGACCGACCCGGGACGTCCCGTCCACGATCGGCTGTGGACGCTCCAGCAGGAGCTTCGGGCGCTGATCGCCGAGCACCGCCCCGGTGTGGTCGCCGTGGAGCGGGTGTTCTTCCAGGTCAACGTGCGCACGGCGATGTCCGTCGGCCAGGCCAGCGGCCTGGCCCTGGCCGCGGCGGCCGAGGCGGGGTGCGAGATCGTCCAGTACACGGCCAACGAGGTGAAGCAGGC
>JBOGGF010000150.1:0-8849 GCA_050743965.1 Acidimicrobiales bacterium | reverse complement strand
GCCATGATCGCCGGAAGCTAAACCGGGAGCTACCAGCTCTCGACGACGCCTACGGGGGCGACGCTGCGCCGGGTCCAAGCAGCGCCTCAGCGGCGCGAACGTGCGCGCTCACCCAAGCCGCCACGGGGTGCCGGTAGACACCCTCGGTCATGGCGGTCGTGGCGTGGCCGGCGACGTCGGCGATTGCCTCCAGCGGCACACCGGCAGCCGAGAGAAGCGAGATAGCCGTGTGCCACAACAGGTGCGGATGCAGATCCGAGAGGCCGGCAGCGGCCGCCTCCTTGTTGAAGGCTCGCCGGAAGTTCCGCTGATCCCACAACGTCCCGCGCTCAGAGGGAAACACGAGGCCGTGGTCCTCCCACAGTGGGCCAACTTCGATGCGCTCCGCCGTCAGTCGGGCGCTGTGAGCCACGAGCGCATCGACGACCGGAGCCGGCAGGTCGAGGGTTCGACCGTCATGCCGGCGACGCGCAATGAGGTCGGCGAGTTCCGCCGACTCATCGCCCGCAACACCCCGCCATGGACCGGGGTGGCCCGCCGACCGGGGAAGAGGAAGAGCGATCCCGACGAGGTGTTCTACGCGACGCCCGCGCCCTCACCGTCGGTGGAGGGCTATCGCATCTGCTGGTTCCGCTCTACGGAGAAGGAAGCCGACGACGCCACTAAGCGCCATCGGGCGATCGAGGCGGCACGGTTCGCGACCGAAGAGCTTCGCGACGAGCTCTCGGGTCCTCGGTGTCGCCCGAAGGACGAGGCTTCAGTCGAGGCCGCGGCGAGAGCAGTGATCGACCAGTTGGGCAGGGCCGGCACTGCCCCTTCGGCCCGGTCGAGCTGCTCCTGGACGGCGCCCACCGGTGGCGTCGACGCCCTGACCGAGCCGGGTGATGCGCATCGACCGGGCGAGCGGCGCACCGTCGGGGTCGACCACGAGGAGACGGGTCGAATTGGTGCCGCAGTCGACGTCGGCGATCGGGCCCGCGGGCAGCACAGCACGGCTCTAGCACCGGCGCGGCGTGACGCGGTGGCTCCGCGGCGAGCAACGATGGCATCTCGGCGCGAAGCGGTGACACCGCGGCGTGCACCCGCGGAGCTCCGTCGCGTCCGCTCAGCCGGGCGTCGGGTGGTCGCGGGCGAGCCCCGGGCCGCCGGCGCTCTCTGCAGTGGGCGACATCGGTGGCCGTCGTGGCCCCAGCCCCTCGAGCAGCCGCTGCCAGGCGGCTCGCTCCCGATCGGGACTCACCAGAGGCCGTAGACGGGCGCAACGGCGCGCCAGCTCGCGGTGGAGGCCCCGGTCGGCCTCGACCCGCACCAGCAAGTTCGCCAGTGCCCGGGCGTCACCGACGGGGACGTAGCCGGGGTAGTCCTCGCCGAGGATGCCGACGGTCCCCGGGATCCGGGTGGCGACGATCGGGACGCCGGCGACCAGAGCCTCCGAGATGGCGTTGGCTCCGCCCTCGGTGCGCGACGTCAGCAGGAGCAGGCGGCTAGCGGCCAGGGTGCGCAGCGCCTCGGCGCGGGAGAGCTCACCGAGCCACTCGTAGTGCGGGTTGACCGCCGCCTCGCCCTCCACGAGCCGGCCCAGGAGTTGGTCGAGCACGACCCCGGCGTGGCGCACCCGGACTGGCGAACCGGGCGGGAGCCGACGGGCCGCCCGGACGGCGAGGAGGGGGTCCTTGACCCGGCGCAGGTTGGCGAGCAGCACGACGTCGAAGGACCCGGAGCCGGCGGCGGCCGTCCCGGGCGGCGACGAGGACGGCCCAGAGGCCGCGGTGGCCGCGGTGGCCGCGGTGGCCGCGGTGGCCGACTGGAAGATCACCGATCCCCGGTGGCGCAGGTCGTCGGGGAGCTGGGCCAGGCCGAGCGGCTGCAGCACGACCAGGCGATCGGCCATCTCCAGTACCGGCCGGTCGGCGTCGGTCAATCCCGGGTATAGGTCGGTGCCGGTGAGGGCGAGGACCGCGGGCGCTGCCGGGTGGTCCTCCCGGAAGCGCCGCAGCGACCCGCTGCTGCGCCGGGCGTGCAGGACCACCAGCACCTCGGCCGGCTGGCCCCGGTAGTCGGTGGCGAGCTCCACCTCGTGGCCCAGGTCGGCCAGGATCGCCGCCCACCGCCCGGCAGTGACGCTGTTGCCGTGTGCGCCTCCCGGCGGACGCGGGGTGACCAGGCAGATCCGCATCAGGTGATGGCGACGGTCCGGAACCCGCAGACCACGTCGCGCCGATCGGGGGTGAAGTAGTTGCGCAGCGTCGAGCGCATGAGCCGGCTCCGCGTGGCCCAGGCACCGCCTCGCAGTACCTTGCGGCTTCCGAACCAGGGCCACGAGTTGTCCCGGTAGGCGTCCTGCTCGAAGTTCGGGTAAGGGAGGAACGTGGAGGACGTCCACTCCCAGACGTTCCCGATCATCTGCCGGCAGCCGACGGGGCTGTCGCCCGCCGGGTAGGCCGCCACGTCGGCGGTCCCCTGGTGGCGCCAGTCGAGGTTGGCGTGGTGGGCAGCGATCGCGTCGTCGCCCCACGGGAAGCGGCGCCGCCCCGGTGCCAGCCCCCCCGAGCCGTCGGGCCGGCCGATCGCCGCCGCTTCCCACTCGGCCTCGGTCGGCAGGCGACGGCCGGCCCAGCGGCAGTAGGCCCGGGCCTCGTACCAGCAGACGTGGCTGACCGGGCGGTGCGGTTCGAGGGGGAGCCAGGTGTCGAAGCGGCGGCGCTCGAAGCCCCGAGGTCCCCTCCGCCAGTACGCCGGCGCCTCGGCCGCGACGCCTGCCCGCCACGCCAGGCCTTCCTCGCTCCACAGCTCCGGTCGCCGGTAGCCGCCGTCGTCGACGAAGGCGGCGTACTCGGCCTGGGTGACCGGAGCGCGGGCGAGGGCGAAGGGGGCGAGCTCGGCGGGGTGCACCCACTTCTCGTTGTCGTGCACGAACGCCTCGTCGCGGTCCGCGCCGACGGCGAACGGCCCACCGGGCACTGGGACGTCGCCGGGCAGGGGCCCCTCCTCCCCGGCGGGCTGGAGGTCGATGCCGGGCAGCTCGGGTGGGGGGTACCCGAGCGTCTGGCGGGTGTAGGTGAGCGCCTCGGTGTGCATGTCGTGGTGGTGCACCGCGTAGCGGGCGATATGGGCCAGCTGGGAGGTTGCGTGGGGTCGGCTCAGCCGGTCGAGCACCCTCGTGGCCACCTCGTCGACGTAGGCGCGGGTCTCGGCGACCGTGGGCAGTGTGAGCCGCCAGCGGGTGTCGTGCGGGATGGCCGCCGAGTCCCAGATCGCGTCGGCGTGCTCGATGATCGGCGGCTCGCCGAGGGCCCTGCGCAGCACGAAGCTCTCCTGGAACCAGGTGACGTGGCCGAGCTCCCACAGCAGCGGGTTGATCGTCAGCAGGAGGGGTCCCCGCAGCTCCTCGTCGCTCAGATCGGCGGTCAGGTCGAGGAGGCGCCGGGACGCGTCGGTGACCCAGGCGGCCAGCTCTTCGGTGGTGACGCGACCAGCGGAGCCCGGGGTGGTTGCGGTGGTCATGGTCGGCTTCTTCTCCCTTCGGCTGTGTGCGTATGCTGCTCCGAGCAAGCGTACCGAGGTCACGAGAGGACCCACGTGGAACCGAACCTGCCGCGTCTCACCCACTTCAGCCACTGCGCCGGTTGAGCGGCCAAGCTCGCCCCGAGCGAGCTGGCGCAGGTCCTGCGCCACACGGCCGCATCGCATCCCGACCTTCTCGTCGGCACGGAGACCGGCGACGACGCCGCCGTGTGGCGGGTCGGTCCCACGCGCGCGCTGGTGGCGACCGTTGACTTCATCACGCCGGTCGTCGACGATGCGCGCGCCTGGGGGCGGATCGCGGCCGCCAACTCGGTGTCCGACGTCTATGCCATGGGCGGGCGGCCGCTGTTCGCGCTCAACGTGGTCGGGTGGAACGCCACCGAGCTGCCCACCAGCATGCTCGAGGAGGTGCTCGCCGGTGCGGCGGAGATCGCGGCCGAGTGCGGGTACGTGGTCGTCGGTGGCCACACGGTCGACGATCCCGAGCCGAAGTTCGGGTTGTCGGTGGTCGGCGAGGTCCACCCCGATCGGATGCTGCTCAACAGCGGGCTACGCCCCGGAGACGACCTGGTCCTCACCAAGGCGCTCGGCACCGGGGTCATCTCCACCGCCGCCAAGGGCGATGCGGCCCCCCCGGCGGTCGTGGAGGTCATGGTCGCCTCGATGTGCCGGGTCAACGCCGAGGCCGCCGCCGCCGCGCTCGAGGCGGGGGCGAAGGGTGCGACCGACGTCACGGGGTTCGGCCTGCTCGGCCACCTGGCCCAGATGGCCACGGCATCGGGGGTGGACGTGACCCTCGACGTCGCCGCGGTGCCGCTGCTCGCCGGTGCCCGGGACCTCGCCGACGCCGGGCACGTCCCTGCGGGCAGCCGGCACAACCTCGAGTGGGTGAGCGAGCGGCTCGACCCCGGGTCCGCGGGCATGGCGACGTGCTTGCTGCTGGCCGACGCCCAGACTTCCGGAGGGCTGCTCTTCGGCGCCGAGCGGCGGAAGGCCGAGGCCGCGGTGGCGAGGCTCCGGGCGTCCGGTCACGACTGCGCGATCGTCGGACGAGCTCGGCAAGGCGGCGGAATGGTCCGGCTGGGTTGACCTGGACGCGGGACGACATGACCGAAGAGATGAGCGCACCGACCCTGGCGGGCATCGGCCGGCACTACCGGAGGAACATCGCCGCCGCCGGCGTCCTGTTCGTCCTCGTGACCCTCGGTGGTCTCATCTGGGCCAAATGGTGGCCCTACGCCCACAAGGTGGCGCACGTGCTGTCGGCTCACGCGCTCGGGGGCACCTCGACCCTCACCGGGAAGGCCAAGGTGCCCCCCCAGGTCTCGTGGCACGCGGCGTGGAGCTTTTCGGTGACCTACTTCGATTCGATCTGGATCGCCCTCGTCGCGGCGCTGGTCATCGCCGCGGCCGCCGAGGCGTTCGTCCCGAGGAGATGGCTGGTCCGCCAGCTCAGCCGGGGTCCCCAGCGCCTCGGCGGAGCGGCGGCCGGTGGGCTCGCTTCGCTGCCGTCGCTGATGTGCACCTGCTGTACCGCCCCGCTCGCGGTGACGCTCCGTCGGCGTGGGGTGCCACCGTCGTCCGCGCTCGCCTACTGGGTGGGCAACCCGATGCTCAACCCGGTGGTGCTGATCTTCCTCGCCGTGGTCCTGCCCTGGCAGTGGGTGGGGGTGCGCATCGTCGGCGGTCTCGTGCTCGTCTTCGTGGCCACCACTGTCGCCGCCCGCTTCGACCGTCGCCAGGCGGTGCAGCCCACCTGGTCCGAGGAGGAGACCGAGGACGAGCCGTTCCGCTGGGCTGCCGCGTGGCGTCGCTTCGCACGAGCACTGCTGCGGTTGGCGGCGACCCTGCTGCCGGAGTACCTGGTCGTCGTGCTGCTCGTCGGAGGGCTGCGCGGTTGGCTCTTCCCCCTCGGGCACGGGGTGGCGAGCTGGGGGGTCCTCGGGCTCCTGCTGTTCGCCGTCGCCGGGGCGCTGTTCGTCATCCCGACTGCGGGTGAGATCCCGATCATCGTCGGGCTGCTGGCGGCCGGCGTCGGCGTAGGAGCCGTCGGGGTGCTCGTTATCACCCTGCCCGCGCTCAGCCTGCCGTCGCTGGCGATGGTGAGCCGCTCGTTCTCCGTGCGGACCCTGAGCGTGCTGGTCGGCGCGGTGATCGTCGTCGGCGTCGCTGTCGGGTTCGTGCTGGAGGGCATCGGGTAGGCAAGGATTTCGCAGGCGGCGCCGGCTACCTGCAGTCAGGGCACCGTGCGCCAGCGGCGCGACTGGCCCGGCGTCGGACCCTCCAGCGGCCGGTAGTCCACGCCCAGCGCCGCCAACCGCCCGAGGTGGCGCCGGAGACGCGGCTCGAACGCGGCGTATGAGCGAGCGGCGCCACCGGGCTCGGCCGGTGACCAGACGGTCTCCGCGAATGCGCACAGGCGCGGGAACAGCTGGTACTCCGCCCGCGCCGGCGTCGCTACGTACTCGGTCCACAGCTGGCACTGGGCCCCGAGCACGCGGTGGCGGTGCTCTTCACCGAGCGCCGCGGGCACCGGCTCGAACGCGTAGACGCGCTCGACGGAGGTGACCCCACCGATGGCCAATGGCTCAGCCGGGTCGTCGGCGTGGGCCCAGTCGAGGTACACGGAGCGCTCGGGCGCCATCACCACGTCGTGGCCGGAGCGGACCGCCGGTATCGCCGCGGCGCCATCCGTTCGCCAGGGGACGACGATGGTGCCGGGTGGCGCGCCCTCGCGTGCGATCTCCTCCCAGCCGACGAGCGTCGTGCCGCGGCCCTCCAGGTGGGCGGCGATCCTTCCGGTGAACCACGACTGGAGCTGGCGCGACTGCGTGTACCCGTGGTCCGCCATGAGCGCACGACCTCGCCGGCTCGTCTCCCACTCGGCGGTCGCGCACTCGTCGCCACCGACGTGGAAATAACGGTCGCCGAACAGGTCGGCTACCTCGTCGACGACGTCAGTGCAGAACCGCACCGTCGACTCCTCGAGGTTGAGCACGTGTGGCGACACGCCCCATCGGGTGCCCACCTCGATCGGCCGACCGCTGTTGCCGAGCTCCGGGTAGGCGGCGATAGCAGCCGACATGTGCCCCGGCATGTCGACTTCGGGCACAACCGTCACGTGACGTTCGGCGGCGTACGCGGCGAGCTCTCGCAGATCTTCTCGGGAGTAGTAGCCGCCGTGGGGGATTCCGTCGAATCGCCCCTCCTGCGCGTGGCCCACCGGAGATTCCCTCCGCCACGCGCCGACCTCCACCAGGCGGGGATAGCGGTCGACCGCCACCCGCCATCCTTGGTCGTCGGTGAGGTGCAGGTGCACGACGTTGAGCTTGTGGAAGGCTGCCAGGTCCACGAGCTTCAGCACGAAGTCCTTGGGTATGAAGTGGCGCGCCAGGTCGAGCAGCAATCCCCGCCACTCGAAGCGTGGCCAGTCCTCGATCACGACGGCGTCGACGGCGACGACCGGTGACGGTGACCGGGGGGTGACCGGCGCGCGGCGCAGGGTGTAGTCCGGGAGGAGCTGGCGCAACGTCTGGAGGCCGTAGAAGACGCCGATCCGGCTGTCACCGGTGACGACGATCTGCCCGTCGCGCGAGTCCAGCCGGTACGCGCCCGGCGGGGCAGCACCCCCGACGCCGCGGGGCAGCTCGCCGACTGCGAGCCGGAGCAACACCGGTTCGTCGGGGCCGACCAACTCGACCCCGAATCCCGTTGCCGCCTCGAGCACCCTCCGGAACCACCGCACCTCGGGCGCGAGCTCTGGGTCCGCGGCGATCGTGAGCGGGTCGGCAATCTCGACCGGGCGACCGCACCCTTCGGCGAGCCGGGCCGGGCGTGGGACGATCTGGACTGCGCTCATGGCATGTTGGAAACTATGTCCCCGTCGAGTCGCGCGCTTGCGCCAGCGTTGCTCGGGCTGGCCGCCGACCACGTCGCCCACCCATAGGGTCTTCCGCAGGTCGGATCGCGCGAAAGGGCTATCCGGAGAAGTGCGGTAGCCAAGTTCAGCGGCGGTCTGGGACCGGCGCGCAAGCGACAAGACACTGTCGACCCCAGAGGCCGGTCCGCAGACGTCCGTTCAGGGTAGCCGCCATCCCCCGGTGGGTTCGCAGGAGAGCAGGCGCGACTCGTCGCATGACCTGGGCGGATGGGATTTTCGGCACTCACAAGTCCTCTCGGCCTCGTTCGGCATGGGCTTCGCATCGCTCGTTCCTTTTGCGCGAGAGAACTTGGGGACGCCCAGGGCAGCCGCGCTCGGGTGGGGTCTCGCCTTGTTCGTGCTGAACTTCGAGATCCTCGGACGGACGGTCTTCCCTTGGTTCACCAACCCGCACGGACCGAACGACGTGTTCGAACGGTTCGTCCACCCGCTCATCTTCGGCGCATCGCTGATCCCGTTCTTCGTCTCGAAGCAAAGTCGGCTCCGGGTGTCGCCGCCAGGGCCATAGCCGACCAGCGCGTCGATGATGTCCGCAGGCTCAGGCTCGGGCTCGGGCTCGGGCTCGGGCTCGGGCTCGGGCTCGGGCCCGGGCCCGTCGCGGCACGGCTCGGCGCCGAACCGGAGGTCCGCTTCCTGAGCGATCTTGCTGGCGGCACGCTGATCCCGGAACCGGTCCTCGCCGGTGACCGGTTGCGCGTGGCCGAGCTGACCGCTCGCTACCGCGATCTACCGCTCGGCACGGTAGACGCCTCAGTCGTCACGGCGGCCGAGCGACTGAAGATCACCGAGATCGCCACCCTCGATCGAAGGCGCTTCAGTCCCTGATATTGCAGCCGCGCTGGTCAAGGCAGGTCTGAAAGAGTCGGGTAGGGAGCTGGCGAGGTGGCGGTGATCCAGCTGGGCCGGGGTGCATAGGACCCACGGGTATCCCGCAGGCCGCCGGTCTCCACAGCCGGGCCGCTCCTTTTCCAGCTCCCCCCCATCGAACCGTGCATGCGGTTCTCCCGCACACGGCTCGCCGACGCCATTCACCGGGCGGCGTGCGTCGCTCCCCACCGGACGGTTCCCGTCAGGCGATAGACACCGATTGCTCGGAGCCATTCCTTGCGATACCAGGTGGACCAGCCCCATCCCCGGCGCCCATGGCGCACCATCTCCAAGCGAGCCAGCCGGAGGTGGACGTAGGAATCCATCTGGCTGAACTTGGCGCTCGAGTTGCCGTGGCGGAAGTACGCACCCCAACCGCGCAAGAAGCGATTGAGTGCTCCGACGGTGGCGTCGAGCTCTTGGTACACCATGTGGCGACTGGTGAGGAACCTGACCCGTGCCCGGGCTCGCTTCATCGCCCTGGCCGATGGCCACGTCTGCAGGTATCGCCGGCCAG
>JBOGGF010000149.1:0-7999 GCA_050743965.1 Acidimicrobiales bacterium | reverse complement strand
GCGGTAGGTGCCCTCCTCGCCGTCGCGGGTGAAGGTGACGTCGTCGACGAAGGGTCGATGTGGATCGGCCAGCTCCACGCCGGACAGTTCGTGCAGTTCGGCCAGCGAGCCGACGCACACCATCCGGTCGGGGTCGGCGTCGTTGCGCCAGATCGGCAGCGGCGTGCCCCAGTAGCGGTCGCGTGACAGCGCCCAGTCGACGTTGTTCTCCAGCCACTCTCCGAACCGGCCGTCCCTGATGTAGCCGGGGTGCCACTCGACCGCCTGGTTGGCTTCCAGCAGGTCGGCCTTGCGCTCCGACGTCGCCACGTACCAGCTGGGCTTCCCCCAGTAGATGAGGGCGGTGCCGCAGCGCCAGCAGTGCGGGTAGGCGTGGACGTAGGGGTACCGGCGCAGCAGCAGCCCGTCGGCCTCGAGGCGGTCGTTGATGTCGTGGTTGGTGTCCCGCACCGGCCGGCCGGCCAGCCACCCGGCTGTGGTGGTGAACCGGCCGTCGGGGCCGACGGGGTTGAGGGTCGGCAGCCCGGCGGCACGGCCCACCTGTCGGTCGATCTCGCCGAAGGCCGGTGCCAGGTGCACGAGCCCGGTGCCCTCGTCGGTGGTGACGAAGTCGGCCAGCACCACCCGCCAGCCGGCCTCGGCGGGGACGGCGTCGGTGGGGACGGCGTGATCGGCGTCGGTGGGGACGGCGTCGAGCGGGACGACGTCGAGCGGGCGCCGGTATGCGAGCCCTTCGAGCTCCCGCCCGCTCACCCGGCCGGCGACCCGGGCGGACGCCCCCTCGCCGAAGACCTCGTCGACGAGCGCCTCGGCGACCATCATGCCGTCGATCACCGCGTAGGGCAGGTCCGGGTGCACGGCGACGCCGGTGTTGGACGGGAGCGTCCACGGGGTCGTCGTCCACACCACGAGGTGGGTGGCACCGGCGGGGCCTGGGTCGACGAGCGGCAAGAGCACGTACGCCGACTCGTCCTCCTCGTCGGTGTACACCTCGGGCTGGCCCAGCTCGTGGCTCGACAGCGCCGTCCCGCACCGGGGGCAGTACGGGACCACCTTGAGGTCCTCGTACAGCAGGCCGTGCTCGTAGAGCTGCTGGAGGTGCCACCACACCGACTGGACGTAGTCCGGGTCGAACGTCCAGTAGGCGGCGTCGAGGTCGACCCAGTAGCCGATACGCTCGGTGAGGGCCTTCCAGTCCTCGACGTAGCCCAGGACCGACTCCTTGCACATCCGGGTGAACTCGGCAATCCCGACCTCGTCCTCGATCTGGCGCTTGCCGTTCACCCCGAGGCGCTTCTCCACCTCGACCTCGACCGGCAGCCCGTGGGTGTCCCATCCGGCCCGACGAGCCACCTGGTACCCGCGCATCGTGCGGTACCGGCAGAAGAGGTCCTTGTACACGCGTGCCCAGACGTGGTGGAGCCCGGGCCGCCCGTTGGCGGTCGGCGGCCCCTCGTAGAACACCCACGGCTCGGCACCGGCCCGCTGGGCGACGGAGCGCTCGAAGACCTGCTGGGTCCGCCAACGCGCCAGCTCGTCCTCCTCCAAGGCGACGAAGTCGGCAGCGGCGGGCAGTGGGCGGAACACTGGTGCGGGATCTCCTCGGCGGCGGTCGAGCATCGTCAGGGGGCGGTCGGGTCGGCCGCGATCGGTTCGCCGCCGGCGCCGGCGGTGGGGTCGGCGAAGTGGGCCCGCTCGACTCGGTCGAGGAGGGCGTCGTCCGCCTTTTCGAGAGTGTCCAGGACGGCGTCGGCGATGGCGAAGGCCGGCCGGTCGCGCTCGGCCTCCTCGGGCACGGCGATGCAGGCCATGCGGGCCGCCTTCGCCGCAAGGACCCCGGCCGGGGCGTCCTCCCACACCAGGCAGCGGTCGGGCGCCACGCCGAGGCGTCGGGCCGCGGTGAGGAAGACGGCGGGGTGGGGCTTGCCGAACGGCTCGTCCTCGGCGGAGTGCACGACGTCGAACTCGCCCGCCAGGTCGAACCGGTCGAGGGCCAGGCGGATGAGCCGGTGCTCGGACGACGAGGCGATCGCCATGGCCAGGCCGCGTCGGCGGCAGAGGTCGACAGCGGCGCGGGCGCCCGGCTGCAGGGTCCCCTTCTCGGTCACGAGCGCCATGACCCGGTCGACGATCCGCACGGCGACCTCGTCGGTGCCGGGGGCCGACCACGGGAAGCGCTCGTGCCAGTACCGGGTCACCTCCCGCACGAACATCCCCTTGGTCTGGCGGCAGGACGAGGCGACGAGCGGCACGCCGAGGGCGCCCAGCAGGTCGACCTCGGCCTCGTGCCACAGGCGCTCGGAGTCGACCAGGAGCCCGTCCATGTCGAAGACGGCGGCCGCGAACGCCGCCGGGGGCCCGCTCAGTTGGGGAGCTGGGCCTCGATGGCCCCGACGAGCGCCGGGTCCTCCGGCACGACTTGCGGGCGGAACCGGCCGACGACCTCGCCGGACGGCGCCACGAGGAACTTCTCGAAGTTCCATTCGACTTCGCCGGCCTTGCCGTCGGCGTCGGGGACGGCAGTGAGCTCCTCGTAGATCGGGTGCTGGTGGGCACCGTTGACGTCGATCTTCTCCAGCATCGGGAAGGTCACCCCGTAGGTGGCCGAGCAGAACTGCTGGATCTCCTCGGGCGTCCCCGGCTCCTGCCCCATGAACTGGTTGCACGGGAACCCCACGACGCTGAACCCCTTGTCGCCGTAGTCCCGCTGGAGCCGCTCGAGGCCCTCGTACTGCGGGGTGAGGCCGCACTTGGAGGCGACGTTGACGAGCAGGAGGGTCTTCCCGTGGAAGTCGTCGAGCGAAGACGGCTCGCCCTGGAGGGTGTGGATCGGGATGTCGAAGAGGGGCATAGGGGCAGGTTACCGGTAACGTCTGCCACCGTGCCTGGGGGGCCCGGCGACGCGGCCGGCCCCGGCCCGGCGAAGGGAGGACGCAGTGCAAGCAGTGGTGGTCCACGACAGTGAGCTCCGGTGGGAGGAGCGGCCCGATCCCGAGCCCGGTGACACCGAGCTGTTGGTGGCGGTGCGGGCGGCCGGGATCAACGGCGCCGACATCATGCAGCGGGCCGGGAACTATCCCCCGCCGCCCGGGGCACCGGCCGACATCCCGGGCATGGAGCTGGCCGGCGAGGTCGTGGCGGTGGGCCGCTCGGTCCGGCGGTTCGCCGTCGACGACCGGGTCATGGCGCTCGTCGGCGGCGGGGCCCAGGCGACCCTCGCGCTGGTCGACGAGGCGCACGCCCTGGCGGTGCCCGACGGGATTTCGTGGCCCGAGGCCGGAGGCTTCTGCGAGGCGTACTGCACCGCCTTCGACGCCCTGTTCCGACAGTGCACACTGGTCATGGGTGAGCGGGCCCTCGTCACCGGGGCGGCCGGCGGCGTGGGGATCGCCGGCGTCCAGCTGGCGGCCGCCGCGGGCGCCCGGGTCGTCGCCTCGGTACGGGACCGGGCACGGCACGACGAGGTGGCAGCGCTGGGGGCGACGGTGGTGGTCACGCCCGACGAGGTCGCCGACCGCGGGCCCTACGACGTCGTGCTCGAGCTGGTCGGCGCGGCCAGCCTGCCGATCGCCCTCGGCGCGCTTGCTCCCGGTGGCCGGGTGTCGGTCATCGGGGTCGGGAGCGGGGCCCGCATCGAGCTCGACCTGCTCCGCATGATGCGGTCGCGCGCCCGCATCGGCGGATCGACGCTGCGGGCACGCGACCGGCGGGAGAAGGCCGACGTGGTCGCCGACGTGGCCACCGGTGCCCTCCCGCTGCTGGCCGCCGGCCGCCTGGGGATACCGGTCTGTGCGACGTTCCCGATGACCGAGGCGGCGGCCGGGTACGAGCGCTTCACCGCCGGCGGCAAGCTCGGCAAGGTGGTACTGACGGCCTGAGCCGCGAGCCAGGTCCAAGCGGCTGAGGGGCTGCCGAGGTGCGCCCACCGGTCCACCCCGGGTACGGATAGGTTGCAGCCGTGTCGAGGCAACGTGCGCGGCGTCTGCATCGCTGGGTACCAGCCCGGGGCCGGGAGGGACGGTCGCGACGACGGGTGCGCACCGGAGCACTCGCCGCCGCGCTCGCCCTCGCTGCCGGCACTGCCGCGGCTGCCGGGGTCGGGGCGCTCGGTGTGGCCGTGCCGGCTACGGCGGCGGGGGCCGCTATGGCGGGCACGGCGGTGGTGGCGGGGGCCGTGCCCTCGCCGTGGGCCAGAGCTGCCGGCATTGCCGGCAAGGCCGCCGCGCTCACCCGCCACGAGACGATCCGCGCCCCCGGCGGGATCGGGCGACGCCCCGGGAGCCCGGCGGCGCCGGCCACCTACTACATCGCCATCGGCGCCTCCGAGTCGGTCGGCATCCAGCCGACGCCCGGCCACCACCACGGTCGGCGGACGAACCGCGGCTATGCCAACGACCTCACGGCCATCGAGCGCGGCCGGTGGCCCGGCCTGCGGCTGCGGGCGCTCGGCTGCCCGGGGATCACGGTCGAGGTGGCGCGACGTGGGGGTGGGCACTGCCACTACGCGGCCGGCTCCCAGGTGCGGGCGGCGGTGGACATCCTCCGCGCCCACCGGCGCGCGGCCGTGCTCGCCACCGTCGACCTCGGGTTCAACGACCTCTGGCCCTGCCTGGAGAAGGACAAGGTCGACCGGTCGTGCGTCGACGCGGCCGTCCACCGAGTCGGCCGGGTGGTCACCGCGATCCTCCGCCAGGTCCGGGCCGCCGGCGGGCCCAGGCTGCACGTGATCGGCGTGCTCCACAACGACCCCTATCTCGGCGAGTACCTAGCGGGGCGCCGTGGCCGGGCGTTCGCCATCGCCAGCGTCAGCGCCATCGACGCCCTCAACCGCGCCCTGGCCGACGCGTACACCCGGGCCGGGATCCTGTCGGCCGACGTCCCCGCCGCCTTCGCCACCGGCGACCATCGGCTGGTCGACCTGCGAGGACACGGTCGCGTGCCCACCGACGTGGCCCGGATGTGCTCGATGAGCTGGATGTGCGCGCCGCCGCCCCTGGGGGAGAACATCCACCCCAACACCGACGGCTACCGGGCGATCGCCGGCGCCCTGGCAGCGGCGCTGGCGGGGACACTGGGCCACCCGCGAGCGCCGGCCAACCGGCGCTCGCTGCCCGTCGTCCGGTCCTAGGTCCGCCGGTCGGGCTCCTGAGTCCCGGTCAGCCCCGGACGGGCGTTGGTGGGACGAGCGCGGATGGGACAGCTGAGGGAGCCGGGGCCGGGGCCGGGGCCGGGTAGAGAGGCAGCGCCGACCGCTCCCCCGCACGCACCGGCCCGGTCAGCACGAACCGCAGCCGCGTCCGCAGCAGGAGGTCCACCAGGATCACGCTCAGACCCACCGTGACCACGAACAGCACCAGGCTGACCCAGGCCCAAGAGGTGGCCGCCCGCATCCCCACGCCGCCGAGGCCCATCAGGACGACTTGGAGCACCAGCACGTGCGAGAGGTACACGCCGCCCGACACGTCCGCGCCGCGCGCCACCAGGCGGTCCCAGCGGCTGGGCTCGCGCCGCGCCCGGCGCGCCGCACGTGCCGCCCACCGGGTGCCCAGCGCGGTGAGCCCGGCGATGGCGGCGAGGAACCACACCACCGCCACCGGCTGGAAGAGGTCGGACGCGTGGCCCGGGTTCTGGCCGACGGCCACGCCGTAGGCGTAGTACCCCTCGGTGGCCGCCGCCAGGGCGGCGACGACCGTCAGGATCCTCCCGCTGTGGCGCTCGACGAACCGCTGGACGTCCCCGATGTGATGGGCAGCGAGCAGACCGGCGACCACGTAGAGCTGGTAGCCGGTGACGAGGCGTGATGTCAGCAGCGTGCGGTCCACGGAGTGGATCGTCCCGGGCACCCCGGCGTGCCACGAGGCGTAGTGCGAGATGCCCATCATCGCCAGTTGGAGGGCGAGGCTGCACCCGAGCACGACCCAGTGGTGGCGCCTGGTCGCCCGGACGAACCAGACCAGCACCGGCAGCAGGAAGTAGACTTGGAAGAGGACCACCAGGAAGTACAGCTGGTAGTAGCCGTGCACGAGGTCGTGCCCGAGCAGCGACATCGCCGGCCCAAACGGCTGCGGTGCCGTCGCCATCGTGTAGACGAAGTAGATGGCCGTCCACGCGAGGTACGGCACGAGAATGGCGCCGATCCGGCGGCGCCACACACCCCAGACCGACCGAGGGTTCGCCTCCTGGCTGTAGCCGGCCAACAGGGCGCTGAGGAAGAAGAACGACTCCCGGGTGGCATGGAGGACCATCACCAGGCTCCAGCCCCCCACGCTGCCGCCCGGCACCGGCCACAGCACCGCGTGCTGCGCCACCACGCCGAGGAACGCCAGGCACCGGTACAGGTCGAACTGGCGGAGGTAGAGCCGCTGGACGCCCGGGAGGGGGCTCGCCGGACGCGTCGGCGGGCTCAACGTGCTGCGCTGGCGGCGGCCGGCTCGGCTGCGTCACCCCGGGCGGCGACCTCCGGGTCGAGGTCGACCGGCAACAGCACGGCCCGTCGGGTCCTCGCCCGCCACCGCTCGGGCAGCCAGGTGTCCCAGGCCTCGCGCTTGCGCCCCGTCAACGCCACCGCCAGCGGCGTGCGGGCGAGCACACCCCCGAGGAGGATGCAGGCCGAGAAGACGAGGGCCACGGTGAGGACCGCCACCACCGGCCAGGGCAGCACGTGGTCGAGCGAGCCCCACGACAGCCAGCTCAGGAACGTGATGAACAGCAGCTGCGCCAGGTAGACGGTGTAGGAGTTGTCCGAGCCCGATCGGATCATCGCCCGGACCGTGGTGGGGCGCCGGCGGTCCACGAAGTAGACACCGAGGAGGTACAGGCAGGCGATCGCCCCGACGTTGAACGGGATGACGATCGGCTGGAGCGGGTCGGCGCCCGATCCGAACCAGCTCACGAGGTGGCGGGCGGCCAGCTGGTACCACGCCTCGGCGATGCCCGCGGCGATGCAGGTGGCGACCAGGATCCCCCGCCAGTGGCGCACCAGCCAGTCGTGAAGCTCGTCCAGGTGCCCCGCCGCCACCATCCCTGCCACCAGGTAGAACTCGTAAGACGTGATCTCCCGGGTGGCCCAGTAGCCCCGCATGTGCGCAGGGAGGACGCCCCAGTGCGTGAGGGAGAGCAGGACGATCTGGAGGGCCAGGCTCGCCGCCAGCAGCGCCACGTGGTGGCCCTCGGTCTTGTGCAGCACCCACAGGAGGAGCGGGTAGACGGCGTAGAACTGCATGATCACGACGAGGTAGTAGAGCTGGTAGTAACCGGTGCCCAGCAGGAAGCCGAAGTGGACGAGGCCGGCAGTCGGCGTGGCGTACGACTCCTTCGGCAAGGTGACGAAGAAGTAGATGACCGTCCAGCACACGTAGGGCAGGGCCACCGAGATCAGCCGCCGGCGGTAGAAGCGGCGGTAGCCGCCCCGGCGGAGCCCGTAGTAGCCGTACGTCAGCATGCATGCCGAGATGAAGAGGAAGGCCTCCCTCGTCACGTGCAACAGCATCAGGGCGGCACCGACGGCCAGGCCCGCGCCCGCGGGGGCGAAGAAGAGCAGGGTGTGGGTCGACACCACGCCGGCCTGCTTGACCGGGCGCATGGCATCGACGTGGTCGAGGCGGGGCTTCTTCGCTCCCCCGGGCTGTGCGGCGCCACGGGTCATGGCCGCACCGCTAACCGGAGAGGACGCTGTAGATCGCGCCGTCGTCATGGACGGCGGCCCGGCGCACCTTTCCCGTCGCACCGGCCGGGAACCGGTCGACGACGTGGAACGCGGCCGGGCGCTTGGGCCGTCCCAGCACCTGGGCGCAGCGCTCCTGGACCCGACTGACCACCTCGCGCGCCCGCTCCCGGCCTTCGGCGGTATCGACATCCTTCACCACGAGGAATGCTACGGGCACCTGGCCCAAGACCTCGTGGTCCCAGCCGACCACCACGGCCGCCGTGACGTCGGGGTCGGCCAGCAGCACCTCTTCGACCTCACGGGGGAAGATCTTCTCACCGCCCCGGTTGATGA
>JBOGGF010000148.1:0-6459 GCA_050743965.1 Acidimicrobiales bacterium | reverse complement strand
TCCGCCGCCGCGGCGCGCTGCCACCCCCGCCCCGGTCCGGTGAACGCGAAGCACCCTGGGAACCCCGCCGGTTCCCACTGCTCCCCGCCGCCGGGCGCCGGGCCGCCTGGCCCGAAGAGCCGCCGCGGCTCTGAGCGGGCCGACCTGGACTGCCCGGGTTCGCCCGGCCCTGGCCCGAGCGGCCCTGGCCCGAGCTCCGGCCACGCCCGCCGCGCCGGCGCCGCCCCTGCCCCGGAGGGCGCGGCGGTCGATCGCTCGGTGGGGATGTGTCGCTCATGAAACGGCCACGATACCAATGCCCGTCCTGACGACGACGGAACGCCGGCCCGTCACGTCGGCGACCGAGCGTCTACGGCCCGCTCGTAGAGCGCGAGGTAGCGAGCCGCCAACCGGGCCATCGACCAGTCCTCGGCGTGGCGCCGGGCGGCGACGCGGGGCGGGCGCTCCCCCGGTACCTCCGCCGCTGTCCCTGCACCGTCGAGTGCCCTGATCTCGCTCACCAGCGCCCCGGCCAGCGCCCCGGCGTCACCCGGGGGCACCAGGAGGGCGTGCCCACCCGCGGCCGCCCGGTAGCCGGGGATGTCCGAGGCCACCACGGCGCACCCGGCCGCCATCGCCTCGAGCACGACCATGCCGAACGACTCGCCCCCGAGGGACGGGGCGCAGAGGACCGAGGCCCCCGCCAGGCGGGCAGGCACTTCTGCGTCGTCGAGCACGCCCAGCCACTCGATCCCCCGCACTCCGCCGAAGCGGTGGCGGAGCTTGTCGGTCTCGGGGCCGTCCCCGGCCACCCACAGGTTCGGAGCGGCACCCGGCGGCCAGTCCGCCGTGCGGTACGCCTCGAGCAGCGTCTCGAGCCCCTTGCGCCGTTCGTGGCGCCCGAGGAAGAGGATCGCCGGCACCGCGACCGGCGTGGGGCGGGCGCCGGTGAACCGATCGACGTCCACGCCGTTGAAGAGCACCTCGACCGGCCGGCCACCGGCCACCGCCGCCAACGTCTTGGCGGCCGCCGCCGAGACGGCGCACCGCACGTCGAGACGGTCGTCGGCCCACCGCACGACCGGGGCGACGAGCCGGTAGCCCAGGCCCTCCCCGGCGCGGTGGTACGTGCCCACTGCCGGCAGACGATGCTCGGCCAAGCACCAATACCCGATCGCCGGCGCCAACGGCTCGTGGAAATGGACGACGTCCGCACCGAAGTTGGCGATCGCCCGCCGCACGCGCCACGCGGCCCGCGGGTCGAGCGAGACGGGGGCGACCGAACCGTTCGCCCGCACGGCGGTGGACGGTCCGGCCACGAACCGCTCGGGCGCGACGACGTGCGGCGTGGCCGGTCCTGCGGCCGGTTGTCTTCCGGGGGCGGGCGCCACCCATCCCGGCGCCCGGTCGTCGTCCGGCGCCACCACGAGCACCGGGTGGCCTTCGGTGCCCAGGGCCCGGGCCAGCCCCCGCACCTGGCCCTGGACGCCCCCGGGCCGCGACAGGCTGTAAGGGCAGAGAACGGCGATCCGCAACGGCCGGCCCCTATGCCGCGCCCGGCGCGGGCGTCTCGGGGACCGGCTGGCGGCCGGGCGGTCCGTCGCTGGGCCAGTTCGGCTGGTAGAGGTGCCACTGCTCCGGCGCCCGCCGGATGATCTCCTCGAACCGGTGTGCGACGTCCTGGGTGACCCGTGCCACGTCCTTGCGGAGCGCGCCCGACCGGGAGGTGTCCAGGGGCTCGCTCACCACGCCGGTGTGGTGCCGGCCGGGTCCGCTGTAGACCGCCGCCACGAGGAGAGTGGCGCCGGTGCGCAGCGCCAGGGTTGCCGGCCCGGCCGGCAGCGTGGTCGTCTCGCCGAAGAAGTCGACCACGATCCCGTTGCCCACCAGGTCACGGTCGCACAGGAGGCCGACGAGTCCACCGCGCCGGAGCGCGCGCAGGATGGTCGCTCCGGAGTCGGCACCCAGCGGCACCACCGTGAGGCCCATCCGTTCCCGCTCGTGCACCAGCCAGTCGAACAGGCGGGGGGGCTCGACCCGCTCGACCACGGTGGTCATCGGGTAGCCGTCGATCGCCAGGAACACGCCACCCCACTCCCAGCTGCCCACGTGCGGCAACGCCAGGATGACCCCGCGGCCGGCGGCCACCGCGGATCGCAAGTGGTCGTCGCCGCGCTCGATGGTCATGCGACTGTGCACTTGTCCCCGGGCGATGCCCGACATCCGGGCGCCTTCGACCCAGTAGCGGGAGTAGGCGCGGAACGAGCGCCGGGCCCAACGGCGCACGACCGCCGGGTCCGGGGCCACCACCGGCGAGGTCGAGGCCAGGGCGCGGGCCAGGTGCCGCTCCCGAACGGCGAGGGGTCCCGCCGGACGGTGGGACATCAGCGCGCCGAAGGCGCTGGCGGCCGTCTCGGCCACCGGCTCGGGCAACGCCTGCAGGGCGGCGCACGCGGCGCGGTAGGCGAAGTAGGTGGCGGTAGCTCGTGGTTCGTCCATGGGCGATGAGGCCGTGGGGGGGGACGGTAGGTCGTCCCGGACGGCTCGGTCAGTCTCCGGTACCCCGATCACGGTGGCGGGCACCGACCGGGTCCCACGGCGACGCGCCCCGCGACGCGAGGCGCTCTGCCGTGCGGCGGGCACGCCGCTCGGCCGCGCCCTTGCTGCGCTCCCGGCCCGCTCCCTCCTGGCGGGTCCGGGCCCGCATCGCCCGGCCGGTCCTGCTCTCGGGGGCCTCCTGACGGCGGGACCGCCAGCGGGCCGTGAGCTCGCCGCTCCGGTGGCGTGCCGGGCGCGACACCGAGCCCTCCCGCCAGTCCCTCCACCGGGCCGGGACGGTGCCCTCCCGCCAACGGCCGGTTGTGGCTTCGCTCCGGGTCGCTCGCAGCGGCGCGGCGCCGGCGCTGGCACGGGCGTCGGCCGGCCCGTCGGCCGCTTGCCAGACCCGGGCGAACCGGGCCACGGCCGTGAGCAGGGTCAGGCCCAGGAGGGCCCACAGCACGGGGACCAGGAGCCACGATGCCAGGAAGCCGACGCCGAGGAGGATCATCCGCTCGGCCCGCTCCATCAGCCCGCCGAGCACGCCGCCGTTGGCCAAGTGCAGCCCGAGCGCCTCCGCCTTCGCCCGCTCGTAGGAGACGAGGAAGGCCACCGCCAGCACGGCCAGGGGCAGCAGCACGAGGTCGCCCCGGTGGGCAGCGACGAGGTACCAGGCGACCCCGCCCATGAGCAGGGCGTCGGCCACCCGGTCGGTGACCGAGTCGAAGAAGGCACCCCGCATGGACGCCGTCCCTGACGCCTTGGCCACCGGGCCGTCGAGCAGGTCGTGGAAGCCGGTGAGGGCCAGTAGCGGCACCCCCCACAGCAGGTGCCCGGTCGCCACGACCACCGCCGTCGCACCGGCGAAGACGAGGCCCGAGGCCGTCAGCACGTCGGCGGTGCATCCCAGCCGGACCAGGCGCTGGCCCGCCGGTCGGGTCTTGCGGTCAACCGCCTCTCGCCAGCGGCCGTCGAACATGGGGGCTCCTGTCGTTTGGGGACCGGGGTTGCGCCCCGGCGATCGTGCCGGTGGCGGCGCGCCCGAGCGGGCTTCCACGGCCACCAGCTCCCGAATGTTCACCGCCCAAGCTACCACTGGGGAACCGGGGCGCCCCGACGGCGGCGACTGCCACCAGCCCGCCGGCCACCATCGGTCGGCGGTAAGCTCGGGCCGCGCCCGGCCGGCCGGAGGTCGGTCCGGCACGGCGCCAGGGGGTGGTAGCGCATGGCTCCGTCGTCTTCGTCGGGCATCCGCAACGTCGTCCTGGTCGGCCACCACGGTGCGGGCAAGACCACCCTTGTCGAGGCCCTGCTGCTCTGTGCCGGCGCCATCGACCGGGCGGGCTCGGTCGAACGCGGGACCACCGTCTCGGACTTCGAGCCCGAGGAGGCCACCCGCCAGCTGTCGGTCTCCTTCTCCCTCGCTCCGTGCACTGTCGACGGGACCACCCTCAACCTCCTCGACGCCCCGGGGTACGCCGACTTCTCCACCGAGGTGGCCGGTGCGCTGGCCGTGGCGGACCTGGCGGTCGTCGTCGTCAGCGCCGCCGACGGGGTCCAGGCACAGACCGAGGACGCCTGGCGAGCGGCGGCGGCCCTCGAGCTGCCCCGCATCGTCGTCGTCAACAAGCTCGACCGCGAGCGGGCCGACTTCGACCGGACGCTGGCCGACATCCGGGCCCGGTTCGGGGCCGGGGTGGCGCCGGTCGAGCTCCCGATCGGGTCGGAGACCGACTTCCGCGGCGTCATCGACCTCCTCGACGACCGGGCAACCCTCTACGACACGGCCGCCCCCCCGCCGCGCCCGGGGACCGAGGGGCCGGTGCCCGAAGACCTGGCCACCACCGAGCACGAGATCCACGAGCAGCTGGTCGAGGGGATCGTCGTCGGCGACGACGACCTCATGGCACGGTACCTCGACGGCGAGACCATCGGCCGGGACGAGCTGGAGGCCAGCCTGGCCGGGGGGGTGGCGAGCGGCGCCGTCTTCCCGGTGCTGTGCTGCTCGGGGGCGACCGGCGTCGGCGTGGACCGCCTGGCCCGCCTCCTCGTCGAACTGTGCCCGCCACCGGACGCGGGCCGACCAGCCCGCGTCCGGGCGGGCGGGACCGTCACCGAGGTCGCCTGTGACCCGGCCGGACCGCCCCTGCTGGTGGTGTGCAAGACCCTCTCGGACCAGCATGCCGGGCGCGTGTCCCTCTGCAAGGTCCTCTCCGGCACGCTGCGCCCCGACGCAGTGCTCACCAACCCCCGCCTCCACGCCGACGAGCGCCTCCACGTCCTCACCCGTCTCCGGGGCCACGACACCCAGGCGGTCGACGCCGCCACCGCAGGCGACTTCGTCGCCGTCCCCCGCCTCCAAGGCACGGTGACCGGTGACACCCTGGCGCCCAAGGACCAACCGGTCACGGTCGAGGTGCCGGCACCCGAGCCGCCCGCCCTGGCGGTGGCGGTCGCGCCCGCGTCCCGCGCCGACGACGACAAGCTCATGTCGGCCCTCCAGCGGCTCTGCGAGGAGGACCGGGGGCTCAGCGTGCGCCGCCACGACGAGACGCACCAGACGGTCCTCGGCGTCGCCGGTGAGGTGCACCTGGCCGTCACCCTCGAGCGCCTTTCGCGCAAGTTCGGTGTGTCGGTGGCGCGCGAGGACGTCCTCGTCCCCTACCGGGAGACCATCTCCAAGC
The DNA here is from genome assembly GCA_050743965.1 of Acidimicrobiales bacterium. GTDB lineage: Bacteria > Actinomycetota > Acidimicrobiia > Acidimicrobiales > RAAP-2 > DAHUZJ01. The sequence continues at coordinate 1,258 of JBOGGF010000148.1, read as the reverse complement.
AGGCGGCGGCGGAGGGGAAGCACAAGAAGCAGTCCGGCGGACACGGCCAATTCGGCGTCTGCCACCTGCGGGTCGAGCCGCTGGGCCGCGGCGAGGGCTTCGCCTTCCACGACCAGGTGGTCGGCGGCGCCATCCCGCGCCAGTACATCCCGGCGGTGGAGAAGGGCGTCGTCGAGGCCATGGACCAGGGCGGCGCCTACGGCTACCCGGTGGAGGACTTGTCGGTCACCGTCGACGACGGCAAGTACCACCCGGTCGACTCCTCCGAGCTCAGCTTCAAGACCGCCGCCATGCTGGCCTTCCGCCAGGCGGTCGCCGAGGCCGGCCCGGTCCTGCTGGAGCCCGTCTCCACGCTGGTCGTCACCGTGCCCGCCGACCTCCAGGGCGACGTGCTCGGGGACCTCTCCTCCCGACGCGGCCGGATCGTCGGCACCGAGACCGACGGCGACGGCCTCCAGGTCCTGACCGCGCACGTGCCCACGGCCGAGCTGGCCCGCTACGCCGTGGACCTGCGGGCGATCACCGGCGGCCGGGGACGGTTCCGGGCCTCCCACGACCACTACGACCCGGTGCCCGAGCATCTTGTGGCGGGGCTGGCCCGGAACCCGCCGACCGGCTGAGCCAGGGGGAGCGACGGTGAGCGCCGGGCCGGCCGCCGTGTGTCAGCCGGTGGCCGGCGGCCAGGCGGTGCACAGCTTGCGCCACGCCTCGGGCAAGGACTCGGGCATCACCCGGACGCCGGCGATCGAGGTCATGAAATTGGTGTCGCCGGACCACCGCGGCACGACGTGGACATGGAGGTGGCGCGGGATGCCGGCTCCGGCCGCCCGCCCGAGGTTGGCGCCGACGTTGATCCCATCGGGCCCGTAGGCGGCGGTCACGGCGGCGACGGCCGCCGTGGTGGTCGCCCAGAGGTCCGCCGACTCCCCGGGCGTCAGCTCGTCGAGGTCGGCCAGATGGCGGACCGGCATCACCAGCAGGTGCCCGCTGGCGTACGGGTAGGCATTGAGGACCGCGAACGCCCGCTCGCCCCGCCACACGATCCCGTTCTCCTCGGAGGGGGCACCGCTCGCCAGGATCCGGCAGAACACGCACCCGCCGTCGTCACCGGCGCGCTCGGCCGCGGTGGCGGCGCTCACGTAGTGCTGGCGCCAGCCGGCCCAGAGCTGCTCGAGGGGCATCCCCCGGCCCTACCGGCCGCCGGTGCCGTCGGCCGGGGCGGAGCCGGCGGCCGGGGCGGAGCCGGCGGCCGGGGCGG
>JBOGGF010000147.1:0-3818 GCA_050743965.1 Acidimicrobiales bacterium | reverse complement strand
GGCGCAGCGCGATGTTGGGCAGGCCGGTGCCGCTCGTTCTCCTAGCGCCTCTGGCATCGCCGTCTGCGTCTGCGCCTGGTCCGCAGGCACTCGGTCGCCTTCACCCCGAGCGCACCGGCGTCGACGGCGGAGATCGTCTCGACGCACACCCGCTCGATCTCGCCCTCGGCCACCAGATCGGCCCAGATCGGCCTCTGGGGACCGGCCCAGCTCCAGGTCTGCGTCACCCGCTCACGCGCGCGCCGGGTCGCTTGAGGCGGCGTGCACGAGGCCGGCACCGCGGCGTGTTCGCACGGCGGTTCGCTATCGCCGGCCGGTAGCCTCCCCGCCCACCGTTCGCCACCACTTCACGCATTACCGTGATCCGATAACGCCCGATCCTCCGGGCAAGCTCGGCCCAGGTGGCGGCCCGGTCTTCGATCAGCGCGAGATAGATCTCCTCGCGTTCGGGCAACGCCAGCGGCGCGCCTGGCCTCCTGGTGTCTCCATCGGTCGGTGGTGGTTAACAGCACCGGTCATCATGACCGGGACCGTGCACCGACCGATGGAACTCACCGTCCCATGGGAGAGTCCTTCGGTAGGCCCCTTGGTGCGATGACGCCCGACCCGCACCGCTAGCAGTCATGGCATCCTTGCCTCATGGACGAGAGTGGGTTTCGGTTCCGACAACAACCCAGTGGGTCGGGTCCCACGGTTCAGAGGATTCTGGCAACGCTGCCGTCATGGTTCGGAATCCCGAGTTCGGTGGACGATTACGTAGCCGTCGCCGATCGGTCACCCACTGTGATCGCCACATTGGACGATGACGTCGGCTTTCTCACGACCGTTCTACACAGCCCACACGCTGCGGAAATCTACGTCATGGGGATCGATCCCCACTACCACCGGCAAGGTATTGGGAGACAGATGCTGGCGCTCGCCGAGAGCGCACTTGTCGTCGAAGGAGTGGAGTACCTACAAGTCAAGACGCTCAGCTCAACTCAGCCAGACGATGGCTATGCGAAGACACGAGCTTTCTACCTTGCCAACGGGTTCCGAGAGCTTGAAGAGCTCCCGACCCTCTGGGATGCCAACAATCCAGCATTGCAGGATGGTGAAGCGGCTCTAACAATCAAACGGCCGGAAAACGGCGGTCCCGACTCTCCACCACCGGTCAGGTGGCTGCAAGCATCGGCTCTGAGGTCCGGTGACCCGCACTTATGTCGCATTCGCCGCCGGGGCCTTTGAGGACGGGAGTCTCGTGAGCTCGCACCGGAACGGACTGCTGGAGCGCTCGGCGGCAAACCTGGCAAGCTGTTCCCGTTGATCGGGAAGCCCAATGCCGTGTCGGCGTACGGCGGCACCACCGGCGGGGATCTGAGCGTCAGAGTAACGTGCGCTGTTCGGCGACGCGTTGGCAGATCTCGTCCCACCCTGGCAGCGGGCCAGCTCCGAAGTAGAGCTTTGGCATCGTGACCTCGTAGGCGGTTCGAAGCCGGACCGAGATGTGGCTGTTCGGGTCGAACGCCGGACACGATCCGAAGCCATCTGGTGGCCGCACTTCGACGCCATCGCCCCCGCCAAAGAAGGTGCGATCGATCTCCTCGACGCTGATCAACACTTGCTCGATCTGGTCTCGGTCAGCGAGAAGGTCGAGTACGCGGCGGTCCCCGAGGAGCTGGAAGACGTCGTAGAAGTGCCGACCGCTGCGCCGGTCGACCGGTCCGGTCGCATCGGCCGCCAGCTGTTGGGACAGCCCATGAATGAGCACGAGCTTTTCGAGGAGTGTGCGCCCAGGGTGCAGGACGACGACCTCGAACGGCGCAAGATCCTCGAACTCGGCGAGATCGGTACCGGCGCCCCCGAGGACATCGCCCAGGAGGGAGCCGATCGGCACGGCCTCGTGAGGATGAGGTCCGCCCCGGACGCCCATTTCGAGCAGCACACTCGTGCGGACGAGTCCGGTCGGCTTGCGAGTGGCCGGGTAGCTCACCTCGTAGGCGCGGTGGCGGCCGGTCTCGCTTCCGCCGATGGCCGTGGCCGCTCCGCCGACACCGTTGGCAGCAGCATCGCCCATCGCCTTCATGAGCTTGTCGGTAGTGCCCCGGCCGCGCTCCCCGGGCAGGACGAGGACATCGACGTCCTCCGAGAACCGTTCCACGATGCGATAGGCCTTGGACAGGCTGGTGCCGCCCTTGAAGATGAAATCGGCCCCGAAGTCGCGAACGAGAATCCGGAGGATCTCGCTCACCCAGTAGTCCTTTTCGACGGCGGTGGCGCTGATCCCGAGTCGTTCGGCGGCGGTATCGAGGGTCGGCCCGAACTCACCCAGGTCCCGGAAGCGGGTCACCGGCTCAGCCAGCGAGCGCCAGGTCGTCGTGGACCGACTCGCTTCGCGCCGGGCGAACGACGTCGACTATCTCCGGTCGTTCGAGCGCGCCCAGGAGACGGCGGAGTCGCTCGCGAACGCGAGGAGGCTCGGTCTCCGACGCGCGAGCCAGCCGGTCGAGGCGGACAGCGCCAGTGTCGGCGAGATGGGCGATGCGATCGACGGCGTCGTCCGTTGGGACCTCCACGAGGGCGCTCCAGTCTCGCAGTACCTCGAGCAGCGCGACCTCGGCAGGACGGAGTCGCTCGTCGCGACGCTTCGTGCTGGCCGCACGACTGACGTAGTGGATGGGCCCGGGACTCCGTGGCGCCCTTCCTGGCACAGCGATCGCCTCCCGGCGTGCCACTTGGGTGGACAGGCCGAGGGCCAGGGCGGCACTCCATCCGGTGGGTCCGGTGCCCGTGCCACCGACGACCTCACTCGCGAGGCGATCTGCGGGTGGGGGAGCCATGCCGATCCGGGTGGACGTGCCGCGCCAGTAGAGCCCCCGTCGGACACGGCGGAGATCTCCACCCCGGGCCATCCGCGAGAGCGTTTGGCCGACGGCGTCCGGGGAGCCGTCGAAGTCCTCGGGGCGCCAGAAGCTGTCACGCGAGGCGAGGACCCGCTTCCGCACGTCGGTCGCCACACTCGTCGTTCTCATGGTGGACATGGTACCAGATATGTCGGTAAGACGGTACGCGAAGTTGACAGAATGCACCTCAGACCAGCTCAGACAACTGGTGGAGACGCGATATTCGATCCCGGCGGTATTCCTTGGGAGACGTCCTGAGGATCTGCCGGTGGGTGTCGCCGCGCGGCCCTTTGGTTGGCTGCTGCCGGTCAAGGTCCGGCCAGCAACGTGTGGGCACCGGCCGTGGCGGCGACGAGGCGGGTGATGGCGTAGGCGAGCGCGATGCCGGCGCCCGGACCGATGACCCAACCGCGCAGGATGCCGATGAGGGTGGCGGCGTGGACGGTGTGTCGGCCACGCGCCGCTGCCGTGCCGGCCATGGCGCCCACGAGCGCCTGGTTCATGGACGTGAAGAACCCGAAGCCGACGGCGGCAAGGACGACGCCGGCTTGGACGAGCTGGGCGGCGGTAGCCATGGACCGGTCGACGGTCACGATGTCGAAGGCGACGCGGTTGAGCAGCGGCCGGCCCCAGGTGAGCACCCCGAAGGCGAGCCTGGCCCCGCCCGCGAGACCGGCAACGAGCGGGCTGAAGGTGTGGGTGCCCACGAGTGAGCCGGTGGCGTTGGCGACGTCGTTGCCGCCCATGGCGAAGCTGGCGAGCGCCCCGAAGGCGATGAGCGCGCCAGCCAACCAGCCGCCGGCCGTCCGGGTGGCGGGTGGCGGCGGAGCGGGCGGGCCTCCCTTCGCTTGTCCGGGCGCAGCCTCCTGGGCGGGGCGGCCGGTGTCGGCCAGAGCCTGGTCGACGGCGCGGGCTTCGACCCGCACGGCGGGCATG
>JBOGGF010000146.1:0-8458 GCA_050743965.1 Acidimicrobiales bacterium | reverse complement strand
CAGCGGCGTCGGGCAACGTCCGAGGTCACCTTCCTCGCCTGGGGCGCGGTCGCCGGCCGCACGGCGGAGCTCGCCGCCGCCGTCGGCGGGCAGGCGCGGTGCTTCTTCCCGCCCGGCCGCCGCCGCCCACACGTCCTGGCCCGCTGGGTGCTGTCGGCCATCGCCACGGCGGGGGAGCTGGTGCGCCGGCGCGGGGGCCTCGTGATCGTCACCAACCCGCCGCTCGTGGCACCCCTCGTCGCCTGGGCGGTGGGCCGGGCCTGCGGCGTGCGGGTCGCGCTCGACAGCCACCCGGGCGGCTTCGGCGCGCAGGGCGACCGGGTCGCGGCGCGGCTCCAGCGGCCGCATCGCTGGTTGGTCCGGCGGGTGGCCTTCTCGATCGTCGCGACCGACTCGTGGTGCCGGACGGTCGAATCCTGGGGAGGGAGATCCGTGGTGGTGCACGAGGCTCCCGGGGACTGGTGCCCGACGCCAGTCAGTCGGCACCAGCGCCTCCGGGTCCTCTACGTCGGACGCTTCGCCGAGGACGAGCCATGGGGGGCGGTCGTCGAAGCGGCGGCGGCCGCGCCGTGGTGCGACGTCCTCATGACCGGCGAACCCGAGCGCGCCGGGATCGAGCCGGGGCGGCTGCCCGACAACGTCCGCCTGGTGGGCTTCCTCGATCACGACCGCTACCGGCAGGCCGTAGCCGACGCCGACGCCGTCCTCACCCTGACGACCGAGCCGGGCTCGGTCATGCGCGCCGCTTGCGAGGCGGTCTGGGCCGGCCGACCGCTGGTCCTCTCGGACTGGCCCGTCGCTCGCGACCTCTTCCCCTTCGCCGTCCACGTCCGCAACGAGTGGCCGTCGATCGCCAGCGGCCTCCGCCGGGTGAGCCAGGAGCTCGACGCGCTGGCGATCGCCGGCGGGCCGGCCCGGCGACTCCAGCTCGACCGCTGGCGCGACCAGCGGCGGGCGCTGCTGTCCGAGATCGCGGCGGCGCGCGCCTCCGGCTGAATGCCCGGCCGCGCGCGCTGCGCCGGCCCCGGCGCCGTCAGCGACCGGGCGCGCTGCCATGCACGAGACGCGTCGGCGTACGGGCGAGGATGCGCAGGTCGGTGCGGAGCGACCACGAGGTGGCGTACTGGACGTCGAGCCGGCACAGCTCGTCGAACGACACCTCGTGCTGCCCGCACACCTGCCACATCCCGGTCAGGCCGGGGCGGACGTCGAACCGGCGATGGCCCCAGCCGAGCAGCCGGTCACACTCTTCGGGGACGAACGGACGCGGGCCGACCAGGGACATCTGGCCCAGTAGCACGTTCCACAGTTGGGGCAGCTCGTCGAGCGCCGCCCGCCGCAGCAGCTGGCCGACGGGCGTGATGCGGTCGAGGTCCGGCGTGTCGAAGACTGTCCGCTGCCGAACGGCGATCGCCGGTGGTGCGACCCGCATCGTCCGGAACTTGACGATGTGGAACGCCTGCTTGTCGCGCCCGACCCGGACCTGTCGGAAGAAGACGGGGCGGCCAGAGGTGGCCAGGACGACCAGGGCGACCAGGCCCAGCAACGGGACAAGAGCGAGCAGGCCGGCCGCGGCAACCACAATGTCGAGCGACCGCTTCGCCGCTGCTACCGCCCGGCCCGGCCGCCGACCGAGGTTGAGCAGGGAGAGGCCGGCGACGTCGTGGAGCCGGCTCTCCCACCCGGCGAGCTCGAAGTAACGGACCACGACGTCGACCTCGACCACGTCGCGCAGGGCCAGCACCAGCTCGGCGCTTCGGGCAGGGTGGCGCCGCGAGAAGGCGATCACCACCCGGTCGGCCATCGCCGCCCGGCAGAGTGCCGGCAGCTCGTCGACCGACCCGAGCACGTCGGCGTCCCCGCGGGGGTCGTCGTCGACCGTGCCGATGACCTCGACCAGCGGTGAGCGCCCCAGGCGGCCCGCCAGGTCGCCGGCGACCCGCCCCGAGCCCACGACGATGACCCGCGTCACCCGGCTGCCGTCGCGGGCCGCCAGGGCCAGTGCGAGGGCCCGGCTTGCCGGGACGAAGAGGAGCGAGGTGCCGACCAGTACGGCGACGCCGCCGTCGGAAAGGTGGTCGGTCACCGGCGCCAACGACCCCGCCGCCAGGAGGAGGAGCCCCGCGAGGGCCACCCCGGCCTCGAGCCCGAGCAGGTCGTCGGCGACGCCGGCAGCCAGCCGGCGCCGGGCGGCCGAGTAGCCGCCCCGGATCGCCAGGACGGTGATGACGAGTGCGGCCGACGGGGCCAGGAAGGCGACGCGGCCGACGATGCCGCTGGCCGTCGGTCCGAGCGAGGGAAGGAGCACGACCAGCAGCCCGGTGGCACAGCAAGCCGCCGCCACCGCGAGCACGTCGCTGGCCAGCATGAGCCGGTCGAGCCCCCGGCGCGGCCGGGGACCGGTGCCGGTGCCCGGCGGGTGGGTGGGCGCGAGGGCGCCGACCGGCTGCTCCCAGGGTGCCGGCGGCGGGGGGACGAGGCGCAGCGAGGGAAGGCTCATGGCGCCAGCGCCCCCCTCGGCCCGAGGCGAGCCGCCTCGCGCTGGCCGGTTGCCGGGTGCCCGTCGGCCGGCGCTGTGTGGAGCGAGTCGATCGCGTCCACCTCCGTCGGCGTGGTCTGGAGGACGAACGACGCCACCTGGTCGACGCTGCGGACCGACCGCCGCCGCCGCGTGGTGACGGCCTCGATCTCGCCGACGAAGCGCCCGTCCGCCAAGGCGTCGGGCCGAAGGCGCAGCACGTAAGAGATGAGCATGGCGGCACGGTACGGGTGGTGCGTCCGCCCGACGTCCTCCGGCGGGGTGGACGGCCGTGGGACGCGCCGGCCGGCAGCGGGGCCGCCCCACCCCGCGCTGCGCCGTCGCGCCGGCGTCCCACCGGACACCCGGCGTGTCGCCGGAAGGGGTCGGCGCGGAGGGACGGTGGCGGGACTGCCACCCCGTACCGTTCACGCCCGTGAGCCCTGAAGACGCTTCCATCGACGACACGCTCGAGCTCGCCCGTGACCTGTGCATCGGGGTCGGGGCGTTCTTCGCTGCACCCACGGGCGAGATCCGCACTTCCCTCTCACAGGTGATGGCGCCGGAGGACGGCGTGCACCGGATGGAGCAGCTCGCCCGCGCCTGCCTCATCCATCCCGCCGTCAACGGTGGTGCGCTCTTCTGGAACGCCGAGGTCACCACCGAGGCCGAGTCGGCCGAGCACTCGCTCGCCTGCGTCGCCGCCCCGGTCTGGTCGAACGGGACATGGCTGGGCGTCCTCGGGGTGGTCGACCTCTGGCTGCCGGAGCTGGACGACGAGCAGCGGGCCGGCCTCGTCGCCCTCGCCGGTTCCCTTGCGAGCCGTCTGATGGCGATCCGCCGCGGCCCGCTCTACGGGATGCCGGTTGAGGCGCTCGCCGGGTCCCAGGGGGCCGCCGCCACGGCCGGCGGCGAGCCGGTACGCCCGGCCCAAGCCGACCTCGACCAGCCGGGCGAGCCCGGGGCCCAAGGGGAGCCGTTCCTCGGTGAGGTACTGGACAACCTGCCCTATGGGCTGCTGGTCACCCGCTCGGACGGTGCCATCGTCCTCGCCAACCAGACCTTCTCGTCGATGACCCAGCTGGCGATCGACGACGTGCTGGGAGAGGACGTCTCCACCATCTTCACCACCGAGACGCCGCAGCCGGCGGGGGAGCGAGTGGACGTCCTGGCCCACATGCTCGGGCATGCCACAATCGACCGGCACCTCCTGGTGTCCCGGCGCAGCGGTGACCCGCTGTTGGTGGAGGCGAACGGCCGGCGGCTGTCGAGCCGCTATGCCGGTGACTGCTTCGTGACCCTGGTGCGGGGGGCGCGCGCGGCGGGCGTCACGGGCCGCCCGGACTGGGACACCCAGGTCGAGGAGCTGCTCGACTCCCTTGACGACGGCATCGTCTCGTGCGATGGCCGTGGCGTGGTCGTCCTCGCCAACTCGGCCGCCCGGACCCTGCACGGCCTGCCCTCCGACCAGGCGATGGTCGGTCTCCCGTTCCCGGCCTCCACCGGGCTTCGCTCGTCGACGGGGGCTCCCCTGGCGTCCGACGGCCATCCGCTGGTCCGGGCGATGCAGGAGGGCGCGGCGATCTCGACCCACTTGCTGTTGCACACCGCCGGCGAGGAGGCCACACGGCACGTCGCCATCGTCGCCCGGCCGCTCGGGCCAGGTGGGCGCGGTGGCGCGATCGCCGTGCTGCGCGACGTGACCTCCGAATGGGAGGAGCAGGAGCAGTTGGCGCACTACGCCCTGCACGACCCCCTCACCGGCCTGGCCAACCGCTATCTCCTCGCCGAGGAGCTCGGCCGGATGCTCCAGGGGCTGGCCCGCCGGGCCGGCTCGGTGGCGCTGGTCTTCCTCGATCTCGACGGGTTCAAGGAGATCAACGACACCCACGGGCACGACGTCGGCGACGAGGTCCTCAAGGCCGTGGCCCGTCGGCTCCAAGGAGCGGTCCGCAGCGACGACGTCGTCGCCCGCCTGGGAGGCGACGAGTTCGTGGTCGCCCACATGACGTCCGGACGCCTGTCCGACGGCGACATGGTCGTCGCCCGTATCCGCAAGGTCCTCTCGGCACCGTACCGGTTCGGCGGGAGGGTCTTCGACATCGGGGTCTCCGCCGGCTGGGTCAGCACCACATCGGCGGAGCTGACCGCCGAGTCACTGCTCAGCCAGGCCGACCAGGCCATGTACCGCGACAAGCGGCGGCGGGGATCCCGGACCGAGGGAGGTCAATCGTGACGTCCACCATCTCGCCGACGTCCGGGCGCACCGGGCTGCCACCGACGTCGGGGCGGACCGGACTGCCACCGACGGTCGAGGAGGCCCGATCGGCGGGCCGCCAGCTCGCCCTCGGGGCCGCGGTGCCCGAAGATCCTTCGAGCCCGCCCTCGGTCGAGGCACTGGTCCGGGCGGCGCTGCCACCGCTGAAGGTGCACGGCCTCCACGCCGAGCTCGTGCGGTCGCGCCCTAACTGCGTCGTGGTCCGGAGCTCGACCACGACCGGGACGGAGGCCGAGCGCGGTTGCGCCTTCATGACGGCATGGCTCGAGAGCCTGCCCTGGCTGGTCCATCGAGTGCCCGGCTCGGTCGTCGAGTCGACCTGCGCCACTCGGGGCGGGCACGGTTGCATCCACACCCTGCTGTGGCAGGCCCCGCGCCGTGCCGCGGCCACCCCGCCTGCACCGGCGAGCCCGGTCGCCGGTGGCCATGTTCCCGTGGTTCCCGTGGTGCCGACCTCGAACGGCCACGCGCCGGCGGTTCCAGCCGGCGCGGCGTCGGTGCCCACGCTTCCCGCCCTGGCAGGCAGCTGGGTCCAGCGGGCGAACGGCGCCTTCCGTGCGGCGATCGTCGGCGGTCGCCGTCATGACGATCCCCCGGGATCCGAGGCCGTCCGGGCGCCAGCACCACGGGCCCCCGAGGCCGCGTCACCCGTCGGACGGGCGGTGCTGGCGTCGGGCGCCGACCAGACGGCGACCGCCGAGACGGCGACCGCCGCCGAGACGACCGACGCCGAGACGGCGACCGCCGACCTGACGACCCCGGCGACCGCCGACCGACCGGCCGCCACCGAACCCCGTGCGTGGGACGATGTCGTCGCCATGCCCGCCCGGTCGCGCGCCCGGCGCCGCACCCGCGGGGCGTGGCTCCGTCGGCGCGGTTGGATGCTGGTCCTGGCCCTGATGGCTGGTGGCGGCGGCGGCGGCTACGCCACCGCTCACCACGCCGCCTCCTCCAGCGCGACCACCACGCTCGTCGTCCGGTCGGGGGCCTCGCCGAACGGACCCGGCAGCGCGAACGACGCCTCCGCCCTCGCCGTCACCGATGCCGCGCTGCTGGGAACCGACCAATTTGTCATCACCCGGGTGGCCGGCGACCTTGGGCTGCCTACCGCCACGGTCGGCCGCGGCCTCGTCGTGCAGGCGGTGGCGGGCACGTCGCTGATGAAGGTCACTTTCTCGTCCTCGTCGCCGTCGAAGGCCGTCGCCGGTGCGACGGACGTGGCCACCGTGCTCCTCGGCGGGCAGGCCAACCAGGCGATCCCGGCAGGGTCGGTGGCCGTGGTGTCCCTGCCCAAGTCGGCCACCACTTCGGGCCGTGGCCTCGAGAAGGGCCTGTTGCTCGGGGCGATCCTCGGCCTGGTGGTCGGCGCCGCGGCCGTACTGGCGGCCGAGCGGGCAGACCGCCGTGTCGACGACGCGGAGACCCTCTCGTCGGTCGCCGACTGCCCGGTGACGACCGTGCCGGCCGGCATATCGCCGACCGAGCTGGCGCGTTCCCTCGAGCGGGCCACCGGGGGCCGGTCAGTCGCCCTGGTGCCCCTGCGCCAGGCGCAGGCGGGCGCGGCGCAGCAGTTGGCGAGGGAGGTCGCGGGGGTGGCGGTGCCGGTCGGTGCCGAGCGGCGGCCGCTGACGGTGACCGACCCGTTCGCCGAAGCTCCCGACGCCGTGAGCGGCGGAACGGGCCCGACCATCCTGGTCGTCGGCTCGGGGGAGCGGCTGCGCGCGGTGCACGAGGTGGTGGCCCGGCTGCGGTTGGTCGAGCGCCGACCTGTCTGGTCGGTCCTGGTCACCGGCTGAGACGGCGGCTCGCCCGTGGACGATCGACCACACCTCGTCGCCGTGCCGCCGGGGACCGCGTCGCCGGTCGTGGGTGTCGACGCCGGCTGGCTCGGGACGCGCCCCCGACCGGTCCTGACCGCCATGGCGTGCACCGTCGTCGCGCTCGGCGCGGGCATGCTCGCCCCCTCGCATCTCAAGTACGCCATCGCCCTCATCGGGCTGGCCGCCGCCGTGGGCGCGGTCCTCCTGCGACCACTGGTCGGCGCGCTGCTCCTCGTCGGGCTCGTGCCCATCACCTCCGGGCTCGCCACCGGGTTCCCCGTCCAGCATGTCCGACTGTCCGAAGCCGTGATCGGCGTGGTGGGCATCACGCTCCTCGGGTCGGCTCGCCGCACGCACGCCGTCGCGTGGGGCCCGGTCGACTGGCTCCTGCTGCTCTACGGCGTCGGTTGGGCGGTGTTCGCCGCATACGGCGACTTCTCCCTGGGCCAGCACCTGACCGTCACCCAGTGGGGCACCTCGATCGGCCAGCTGCAATTCTTCCTCGTCTACCGCGGCGTCCGCGTGGGCGTGCGGTCGGTGGACGAGCGCCGGCTCGCGGTCGGGGTGCTGCTGGCGTCGAGCGCGCTGGTGTCGCTGCTCGCCGTGCTGCAGAAGCTCAACGCTCCCATGGTGCGTTCCCTCATCGTGAAGATGACGGGTGGCACAACAGGCGGGACACCGGCCAGCGCCGTCGGCCACACGATGCGGGCGACCGGGCCCTTCGCCAACTGGGCGGCCCTGGCCGGGTACCTGCTGCCGATCCTCCTGGTCCTGGTGGCGCTGGCGCTGGCCCGGCAGGACGCGCGGCATCGGCGGTGGTTCATCGGGGTCGGTGTCCTCGGTGCGGCCGCCATGGCCCTCGCCGACGAGCAGTCGGCCATCGTGTGCCTCGCCGTCGGCGTCGTCGTGCTGGTCCGCCAGTACGGGCGGGGCAGGACAGTGTGGCGATGGGCACCGCTCATCGTCGTGGTCGTGGCAGTGCTGGCCGGACCGAGCATCGCCCACCGGATCGTGAACGAGCTGTCACCCAGTGCCGGCACCGGAAGGGTCTCCTGGGTGCCCCAGACCCTCAGCTTCCGGTGGTCCGTGTGGACCCAGCAGTACTTCCCCTCCATCGCCCAGCATCCGATCACCGGCTACGGGGTGGTGCTCCCCGATACGATCCGCTGGCCGTGGCCGGAGTCCGAGTACGTGTCCTTCCTCATGGAGGGTGGGTTCCCCATGCTCGTGCTCTTCGGCGCCATGGCGTGGGGGATGCTCCGCGGCACGGCTGATGCCGCCCGCGCCGTGGACCCTTTCGAGCAGGCGCTCGGCAGGGCGTTGACGATCGCCGTGGTCTCCATGATCGTGATGTCGTCCATCTGGCCGTTCCTCAGTAACGGCGGGATGCCCCAGGTCCTCTGGGCGCTGCTGGCGCTCGCCGTGCCCCGGCGGCCGCCGCTGCGCTCCCATCCTTCCCGGACCGTCGCCGGGGTCGCCCACGTCCAGCCGCCCGAGCCCGGGGTGGCCGTCCTGCTCCCGACCTGATGCGCAGCCGGGCCCGGATCCTCGCGCGTGATGCGGCAGCGGCGACGTTGGCCGTCGCCCTGCTGGCGGGCGTGGCCTTCGGGGCCTGGCGCCTCGACCACCGCCTGCACGCCACGCCGGCCGGGTCGGGCACGCGCTCGACGGCCCGGCCGTCCGCGGACCAGGGGCACCCGGGGGCGAAGGGGTCCTCGGTCGCTCTCGGCGTCTACGTCGGGCCGGGTGCGCCGGCTGCGGCCGCCACCGCCGACCAGACGCTCGGGGGCAAGGTGACCTACGTTCTCGACTTCCTGCCGGCCAACACATGGGCACAGCTGA
>JBOGGF010000145.1:0-14429 GCA_050743965.1 Acidimicrobiales bacterium | reverse complement strand
ATGCGGCGACGATGGGAACGACCGATCGCCAGGACCGCGGCGACAACTTGACCGTAGCTACGGGCAGCAGGGGCATCGAAGGCGATGGCGTCGAAGGTCGCCTCGACGTGCTGCAGGCGAGCTTGTCGACGCGCCCGTTCGTCACCGGACGAGGCGAGATGCGGTCCGGCGGTCAATTCTTCAAGGGTGATGGCGCAGATCGCGGCCTCGTCGGGTAGCGCCGTAGCGACAGTGGGGTCATCCCAATCGATGACCACGGACGTGTCGAGCAGGCCGACGGACATCTACAGGCGGCTACCGCGGGATTCTGTGGTCAACGTGACCGCCCTTCTCACCTTGAACAAGTCTGACCTCGCCGACCTTGCCGGCACCGTCCCGTCCGCCCTTCTGGCTGATGTGGACCGTGGGATCAGACGAGTCCTCGACCTGTAGTCATCACCTCCAAGCCCGGAGCTCTGCCCCCGAGCGACAAGACCGAGCCTGGGAGCCTTGGTGACAGCCTTGGGCCGCGGTTCGTACTCTGTGCGGCCAAGACCACCGAATTCTCCGCGCGCGTCGCGCCAGCCGCGACGACGCCGGTGAGGGCGGGGGCGAAGGCGCTCCATCCAGTCGCGGTCTGCTCATACGTCACGGTCCAGGTGCTCAACGGGCCTCCTTCGAGCCCGATCAACGTGTTCTGGAGGGACGACGACGAGGGCTGGGTGGCAGCAGAACCACCTTGCCGAGCTTCCCCCCTGCCGCGAACCTCGCATACCCCGCCTCCGCCTCCGCCATCGGGAAGGCATCGCACACGGGCACCCGCACGCGGCCCGCAGCCAGGAGGGGCACGACGTTGGCACCCACGGCGGCCACGACGTTGCCCATCTCCCGCCGGTCCCGCGACCGGAGGGTGGACCCGGCGATGCGCGCCTGTGACCCCATGAGTTGCGCCAAGTCGAGCTCGATATGTGATCCGCTGCTGATTCCGATGACCGCAACCCGACCGGCGGCACCGAGCGCCCTGAGGGCGGCCGGCAGACTGGTCGCGCCGACCAGTTCGAGCACGACGTCGTAGGGCCCATGCCCGGCGACTTCCTCGGGCACGACGACCTCGGTGGCGCCCAGAGCCGCTACTTCATGGTGGCGACGACGGTCCCGAACCGAGGCGATCACCTGGGCCCCGGCGGCGGCGGCCAGCTGCACGCCGGCGATGCCCACCCCGCCGGCGGCCCCCGTGACGAGGGCTCGGTCGCCGATCGCAAGGCCGCACTGGCGGAACAAGGCGTCCAAGGCGGTGCAGTATGCCTCGCAGAAGCCCCCCGCCTCGGACCATGAGAGCCCTTCCGGCACGGACAGGGCGTGCGTTTCGTCGACCACCGCCATGCTCGCATGTGCCCCTCCGCCACCGACAAGCCCCATCACCCGGTCGCCGACAGTGAACCGCCGCACCGATCGGCCAGTGGCGAGGACATCGCCAGCCATCTCCATGCCGGGCACGTCGGGGGACGCGCCTGGAAGTGGCGGGAAGGTCCCGGCCCGCTGCATCAGGTCGGCCGCGTTGATGCCGGCCGCGCGCACCGCGACGAGCAGCTCCGTGGCCTCGGGCACAGGGTCGGGACGCTCCTCCCAGAGCAGACGGCCCTGGTCGATCACCACCGCATGCACGCCGCCCCCCTTTGTTCTCAGCGCCCACCGGTCGCAAACGCGAGCCGGCCCCAGGTCCCGACGCCGACGCTAGCAACAGCAACGGGCGCAGGCCCTCGACAGCCACGGCTTGTCACTCTGACCCTCGCAGCGCGGACTCGATCAACGAACCCGTGCTTTGTCCGCCCGCCCCCGGAAGGAGCCTCTTTGTCCACGTGTGACCGCGGGGGTGACGACTCGCCATTCACGGCGTGGGCGATCGTCATGGTCGGCGACGATCCACTTGCGCCAACTCGAGACGGTCTCCGAGGGCCGGGTGCACGATGGGCGACCGTTGGCGCCGTCGGCGCTGGTGTCAGTCTCAGTGCAGCGAGCCCAGAGCGGCAGTGAAACGGTCGGCATGTGACTTCTCGGCTCGAGCCAGCATCTCGAACCAATCGGCGATCTCGGCAAAGCCCTCCTCGCGGGCCGTCTTGGCCAAGCCGGGGTACATCTCGGTAGCGGAGTACATCTCGCCGCGCAGAGCGTTTTCCACGTTGTCGAGCGTTGAGCCCATCGGAGCACCGGTGACCGGGTCACCGGACTCCTCGAGGAACGCGAAGTGGCCGAACGCGTGCCCGGTCTCGCCATCCGCGACACTGCGGAAGAGCGCAGCCACGTCGGGGTACCCCTCCACGTCCGCGCTCTGGGCGAAGTAGAGATAGCGGCGATTGGCCTGGCTCTCGCCGAGCAGCGCTGCCTTCAGGTTGGCTTCGGTCCGGGATCCCCCCAGCTCGGGCATGGCTGTCCTCCTTCCGCTGCCGGCGTGTGCGAGACGAGATTCCTTGCCGGTGTCGAGGTTAGGTCGCTGCTGCGCTCGGCGGGACGTATCCGTGCGCACCACCGACCCGAACCGATGCGACGTTTCACGTGCACCCAGGGGTCCGGCGCCCCGGTGACAGCACTCCTACCTCACCGAGCGGCGCCCGGCGCTCGGTGAGGCGCTCCCGGCCCGCAGGTCCGGCACGGGCAGCCTCCCTCTCCCCGAGGTCCGGGTCTTCAAAGAGCTGCTCGCCGGAACGGGTCCCAAGGTGGCGGCGTCGACGACGGGCGCCTTCACCCGGCTGCTTCGTGCCTTGGTCCGGGACGCAACGATCGGGCAGCGCATCGTGCCAATCGTGCCCGACGAGGCGAGGACGTTCGGGATCGGCGGCCTGTTCCGCCAGGTCGGCATCTACCGGCCCGGCGGCCAGCGCTACGAGCCGGTCGACGCCGGGCTGCTCCTCTCCTACCACGAGGCGGCCGACGGCCAGATCATCGAAGCGCCTGGAGCTGCCGATCCCCGACAGCGAGGAGGGCAGCGCCCGCACGCGTGCGGGACCTCTGAGACTATCGCCCCGACCATGGCCGAGGCGATCCAACAGGAATAGTTATTCTACCAGCTAGCGGCTAAACTGCAGGATAGTAGCCCAGCCAACCGTCGGAGATGGCTCGACCTCGGGGGAGGTGCCATGGCAAGTGACCAGCGGGCGGATCCAGAGCCGCCCGGTCACGAGCACCAGGTGAAGATCGACGAGCTCCTCGCCTTCGCCGACCACGGCAGAGCGGGGCTGCTCGACCCCGACTACGGCGCGGCGGAGCGCACGTTTACTGCGATCGCCGCGGAGGGCGCCGGCTGCGGCGCCCTCGGAGAGTCGCTGCAGCGCCAAGAGGCCAGGGCGTTCAGCGCAGACGGGGCGGCGCACATCGAGGCGATCGGCGCCAAAGCGACGGGGGCATAGACCCATGGATGCCAGCGACATCTGGTGTGCGGTCCTGGGGCCTCTTCCGTGGCCACGGCGCCCGTCGTCACGCGTCCGCTTCGCCAAAGCGGTGCCGCGGTGGGCCGACCGGCGCGAGCTGCGTCGAAGGCTTCGAGTGGTCAACCGCGCGACCCGGACGGAGCGAACGCGCCGGGTGACCGCCGGGCTGAGAGGCCTGGCGGCCCGGCGGGTGCGGGTCGTCTCGGTGAGGTCAGGGGTGCTCGGAGACTGGCTCGTCGAATTCGTCGACGGCACGCGCGTCTGGCTCGATCTCCGGGACGGCACCACGGTGTTGCGACGCTGGGCCGGACGACCAGCCTGTCAGGACCTCTACCTCCGCTGCGTCGATCCGTGCTTCGGATGTAGCTGGTACCAGCTGCGCTTCTCGGCTGCCGGCGAGACCGCTCCCACCGTCCTGGCCAGGGTGAAGCAGTTCGAGTCGGCGACGACGTGGTTCCGCTGGGCCCCCACCAGCCGGTGGCATCGCGGTCACCGTGAGCAGAGCCAGGGCTGATCGTGGAGTTGACCCGGACCGATGGGCTGGGATGCTGGGCGTGGGTGACGGCGACCGGCGGGAAAGGGCGGGCCGCCGCGAGGATGACCGAGCCCCGAGTTGTTGTGGTGTAGCCTAGAACATCAGGCGTGGAGAAGGACGAGACGATGGTGGACGAAGAGCTACAGCTCGAGGCGCGAGCGCTCGGTGACCCGACCCGTCACCGCTTGTTCCGCTACGTCGCCGAAGCTCCCGCCCCGGTAGGCGTGGCCGAGCTGACCGAGTTCGTGCAGTTGAACCACAATGCAGTGCGCCAGCATCTCGCCGTCTTGAAAGATGCCGGCCTCATCATCGAGGCGATCGAGGAACGGTCTCGTCCGGGACGTCCCCGCTTGCTCTACTGCCTGCATCCCGAGGCTGCAGGCAAGTGGGGCACGCCGGGCGCGTACGCCTGGCTGGCGAGCCTGCTGAGCGACGCCGTGCGCCGGCGGCTGGACCCGCGCCAGGTCGGTCGCCAAGACGGGCACCGCCGCGCCGCCGAGCTCACCGGCGCCGGCGAGAGGGTCGATCTCTTGGAGGCCGAGATTGTTCGGCGTGGCTTCCGGCCGACGAGCGTCGAGCGGGGACGCAAGGTCGAGTTCGTGCTCGGACGCTGCCCGTTCGTCGACGTGGCCGGGTCGGACCCCGACACCGTGTGCCAGTTGCACCTGGGACTCGCCGAGGGGCTGGCCGAGGGCCTCGGCGGACTCGACGTGGAGGGGCTCGTGGCCAAGGATCCCCACCGGGCCGGCTGCCGGCTCATCGTGCGGCGCCAGCCCGCGGCGGCAGGTGCGCGTTCTTGACTTCAACTGGCGCGCCGGGCTCCTGGCTTGACCCGGCGACCACCGCCTCACCGGTGGCCCCCCTCCGGTGAGGCGGTGGCCGAGCGGGTCGTCGGACGATCCCGTCGCCAGCGTCACTTCCGCCGAGCCGAGAGGAGCCCCACGATGCTGCGCACGAGCCTGACCGAGCGGCTCGGGGTCGCCTTCCCGATCATCGGGGCGCCCATGGGGGGCGTCGCCCACGGAGCGCTTGCTCGGGCGGTGACCGAGGGCGGGGGGCTCGGCATGATCGGTGTGGGAACCACCGATGGGCCCGAACTGCTCGAGCGCGAGGCACCGGTGGCGAGTGCCGACGGCCGACTTCCCTTCGGGATCGGGCTCATGGCCTGGAGGCTCGAGCGCCGTCCCGAGCTCCTCGACCAGGCCGTGGCCGCTCGACCGGCGATCGTGTCGGTCTCCTTCGGCTCCCCCGGGCCCTACGTGGAAGCCCTCCACGACGCCGGCATCGCGGTGGCATCCCAGGTCCACGACATGGCCGGCGCTCTCGCCGCCGCCGAGATGGGGGTCGACCTCGTCGTCGCCCAGGGCACCGACGCCGGCGGGCACACCGGGACGGTGGGGACGTTGCCGCTCCTGCAGCTCGTGCTCGACGCCGTTGAGGTGCCGGTCGTCGCCGCCGGCGGGATCGCCACCGTACGCGGGCTCGCCGCGGTGCTGGCGGCGGGGGCAGCCGGTGCGTGGGTGGGCACCTGCCTGCTCGCCTCCCCCGAGGCAGCGACGAAGCCCGAGGCCAAGGCCAAGGTGCTCACCGCCAGGGAGACCGACACCGTCATGACCCGGGTGTTCGACGTCGCCCAGGACCTCCCCTGGCCCGAAGCATTCGCCGGCCGGGCCCTGCGCAACCGGTTCAGCGACCGCTGGCACGGCCACGAGGCCGAGCTGGCCGCCGACGCTGCCGCGCACCGCGAGCTCAGCGCCGCCCGCAAGGCCGCCGACTACGACACCGCATACATCTACGCGGGGCAAGCCGTCGGCCTGGTCAAAGAGCCTCGTCCGGCAGCGGAGGTGGTACGAGGCCTCGGCGAGGGTGCTGCGGCGCTCTTGGGTGAACGACTGGGACACCTGTTCGGGGCCGGAGACAGTGCCCCTTCGGGGCCACCTCACCCGAGCAGCTGATCGGTCGTCGACGGCCAAGAACGCGGCGGCCGGTGCCGCTACTTGTCGGGCTGGGACGTGAGGCGCAGGTACGGCGTGAGGGCCCGGAAGCCCTTGGGGAACCTCTCTTTGGCCACGTCGTCGGAGAGGGCGGGGGAGATGATGACCTCGTCGCCGGTCTTCCAGTTGACCGGGGTGGACACCGCGTGGGCGCTGCTCAGCTGCAGGGCGTCGATCACCCGGAGGATCTCGTCGACGTTGCGTCCCACGTTGGCCGGGTAGGTGAGCGTGAGCTTCACGTTCTTGTCGGGGCCGATGACGAACACGGTGCGCACCGTGGCCGTCTCGATGGCCTTCGGGTGGATCATCCCGTAGAGGTTGGCCACGGTTCGATCTTCGTCGCCGACGAGCGGGTAGTTGAGCCCCTGTCCCTGGGTGGCGGCGATGTCCTCCGACCAGCGCCGATGGGAGTCGACAGAGTCGACGCTCACCCCGATCAACTTGGTGTTGCGCTTGGTGAATTCGTCCTTTCGGCGGGCGAAGTCGCCGAGCTCGGTCGTGCACACCGGCGTGAAGTCGGCAGGGTGCGAGAACAAGAGCCCCCAGTCCTCGCCGAGGTACTCGTGCAGGCTGAGTCGCCCCTCGGTCGTCTCGGCGGTGAAATCAGGGGCGGTGTCGCCCAGCTGGATCGCCATCTGTCCTCCTCTGCTCGGATTTTCTAGTCAGAAGTAGTATATCCAGCGTGGTTCGTAATTGTCGACTTGGGCGGTCGGGTTTTGTCCGCTACCGAAGGCACGGTCGCCTCGAGCTACGCCGAGAGAGGCGGCGATGAGGGCGTCAGCCGGCGCTGAGGGCGTCAGCCGACGCTGAGGCGCCAGGATTCGAACCCTCAGGCCGTGCCGGGTTCAGGCAACAACCCTGCGACGAGCTCGGAGAGGTCGACGTCGGGATCAGCCAGGCGGTCCGAATCGACTGGTCGCCCACTCCGGAGCAGTGCCTCGAGGGCGTCGCCGGCGTCCCAGACGTTGGCGTTCATGGCCGCCAGCACCCGGCCGTTACGGAGCCAGAAGGCGATGAACGCACCGCTGGCCGGTTCCCCCCGGATGGCCACTTGGCCGAAGGCTGGCGCCCAGCCCCGGTACTCCATCCCGAGGTCGTACTGGTCGGAGAAGAAGTAGGGCGTCCGCTCGTAGGAAGTGGCCTGACCGAGCATGTTGCGAGCGGCGACCGGCCCCTGGTTGAGCGCGGCGAACCAGTGCTCCAGGCGGATGGGGGTGCCGTAGCGGGGGTGGAAGGCGTTGGCGACGTCGCCCGCGGCGTAGATCCCGGGGGCGCTCGTCTGGAGGTGCTCATCGACTGCGATGCCGTTGTCGATCCTGATCCCGGCCGCCTCGGCGAGCTCGGTCCGGGGTGCGACGCCGACACCGACGACGACCACCTGGGCCGGGAGAACGGTGCCGTCGCTGAGGCGGACTGCCTCGACCGCGCCCGATCCGACCAGCGCGTCCACGCCGACCCCGAAGTGCAGGTCGACGCCGTGCTCGGCGTGCAGGTCGGCATAGATGTGCCCGACCTCGGGTCCGAGCACCCGCTCCAGGGGGGCCGAGGCCAGCTCGACCATGGCGGCGGCGGCCCCGAGCTGGCGGGCCGAAGCGGCCACCTCGCCGCCGATCCACCCCGCGCCGACGACCAGCACCTCGGTGGAGGGGGTGATCGCTCCACGGAGGGCATCAGCGTCGGCGACGCTGCGCAGGTAGTGCACGCCGTCCAGTTCGGCGCCGGGCACCTCGAGGCGCCGGGGAGCCGCTCCGGTGGCGAGCAGGAGGCGGTCGTAGCGCAGGCGCTCACCCGACGAGACGATGACCTCGCGGCTTGCCGGGTCGATCCCGGTGACGGGGGTTGAGGTCCGCAGCTCGATGCCCTGTTCGTCGTAGAAGCCGGCCGGGTGGACCGCGGCGTCGTCGAACCCCTTCTCGCCGCGCAGGTAGTCCTTGGAGAGCGGCGGCCGCTCGTAGGGGCGCTGCGGCTCCTCGCCGATCAGCACCACCCGGCCGTCGAAGCCTTCGGCGCGTAAGGTGTCGGCCGCCTTGGCCCCGGTCAGGCTGGCCCCGACGACGACGAACGTCTCGGTTGACGGCATGTCAGTCCTCCTATCGGCTGTTCACGAGTACGTGTTCGAGCGGGCTTGGGGTACCCGCTCCGAGAAGTGATCGAGTGGGAGCGCCCATGGCGTCGAGCACCGACCGCCGAACCGTCAGCTCGCCGGCGAGCAGCAGTGCGACCACGACATGCGCCGAGAGCTTCCCGACATCGGCGTCGCAGAAGACGGAGCGTCGCCACCACGCGGGTCGATCGTCGCGGTCTCGTCGCGAGCCGGCAGGCACACCGAGACCATCGAGTTGCCCTTTGCGGCAGCAAGCGGCGATGGGTCGATGCTCGAGATGGTACCGGCGAGGGGCCGTGTGCTGCCGGCCCGGCGTCACGGGCGGCAGCCTACGAGGGAGAAGAACTCCGCCCGGGTGCGCTCGTCGTCGCGCACGAGCCCGGCCAGCGCCGAGGTGAGGGTCCGGGCGCCGCTGGCACGCACCCCGCGCAGCGACATGCAGGCGTGCTCGGCCTCCAAGACGACTCCCACGCCATTGGGGCGAAGGGTGGCGGAGATCCAGTCGGCCACCTCGGTGGTGAGGCGCTCTTGGACCTGGAGACGCCGGGAGAAGTGCCCGACGATCCTGGCCAGCTTGGAGAGCCCGACGAGGCGGTCGCCGGGCAGGTAGCCGACGTGGGCCACTCCGGCGAAGGGGAGGAGGTGGTGCTCGCACAGCGAGGAGAAGGAGATGCCTCGGGCCACCACCAGTTCGTCGTAGCCCTCGTCGTTGGGAAAGGTCGTCACCGCGAACGGCTCGGGGGTGAGCAGTTCGGCGTAGGCGCGGGCGACGCGCTCCGGGGTGTCGGCCAGGCCCTCCCTCGATCGGTCGACGCCGAGGGCGTCGAGCAGTTCGGCGACGGCGTGGGCTGCCCGGTCGAGATCGACCGTGTCGCCGGTGCGCTCGGGTGGCGTGGCAGGACCGTCGGTGGGCAGGGACGGGAAAGATCGGTGCTCATGGGCGGCCGAGCGCTCGAGGCGGTCATTGCCGTTGGTGCCGGAGGCCGCTCCCGTCTCGGCCGCCGGACGAGCCTCGACCCCGGACAGTCGCGAGGAGCCCAGGTAGCCGCTGGCGCGCCGTCCGGTGCGCGGCCCCGGCCGTCGCGCTTCGGGATGTGCTCCTGCAGCACTGCAAGTTTCGTCAGGGGCGGCGAGCTGGTGTTGGCGGCCCGGCGTCGTTTCCATTGCGTTCGCTCCCTTCGTGGGTGTCCTCGATGCGGTCTGGTTGGTCGGCGCCCCGGGTCCGGATCCTTCGGACGACGGCGTTCCTGGTCACGACACCCACAGCGGCGTGTGCGGTGGTCCGGCGTTCGTCCGAGGCCACGGACTCGGGGATGCTGCCCTTCAGCTGCGCCGGGTGCCGACCAGGCGGCGGGGGGCGAACTTGGCGGCCAGGGGGGCGATGGCCAGCACGGCGATCATGAGGCCGAAGTCCCGGAGGGCGATGTCCCAGAACACGGCGGTGTGGCCGCCGACGGCGACGCTCCTGATGATCCGTCGGTGGCCATCGACGTCTCCTCTCTCTAACATCTAACATCTTCAACTTTAGAGCTTCACCTTGATTCTGTCAACGCAGATGTGTTTTAGAATGGAGGTTGTGGATGGCAAGACCGAGCGGGTGGCGGCGCTGGCGGCGCTGGCGGCGCTGGCTGAGCCGCTGCGCCGGCGGGTGTACGACCACGCGGTTGCCCATCCCTCGGGGGTGAGCCGCGACAGCACGGCGGAGGCGCTCGACGTCGCCCGTTCGGTTGCCGCCTTCCACCTCGACAAGTTGGTCGATGCGGGCCTGCTCGCGGTCGACTTCCGCCGCCCGCCCGGTCGCCGTGGGCCGGGGGCTGGGCGGCCGGCCAAGTGGTACCGCCGAGCCGGGGGCGAGATCGCGGTCAGCGTCCCCGGGCGCCGCTACGGCCTCGCCGCCGCGCTGCTCGCCCGAGCGGCCGAACGAGCCGCAAGCGGCGAGGTGGGAGTGGCCGAGGCCCTCGCCGACGTTGCCCGCGACCACGGGCACGAGATCGGTCGCACGCTCCGGCAGGCGGACGGCGAGGCACGCTCGGTCGGCCAGCGCCTGGTCGAGCTCCTCGGCGAGCACGGGTACGAGCCGCGGCTGGCCGGCGACCTGATCACCTTGGCCAACTGCCCGTTCCATGCCTTGGCAGAGGAGCACCGCGACCTCGTCTGCCACATGAACCATGAGCTGCTCTGCGGCGTCGCCGAGGAGGCCGGGCTCCCCTCCGGCGCGGCCCGCCTCGATCCCGTTCCGGGGCGATGCTGCGTCACGCTCGTCGCCTGAAGAGGCCGCACGGCGCCGCAGGCGCAGCCGCCCAAGCAGTCAGGTTGCCCGTGCTGTTCGGACCTGCGCCGCCGAGCGCCCTGCCTCACTGCAGCGGGAGCTCCCGACCGTGGCCTTCGTCGGGGCGAGCGCCGATGATCCGCCGCTCCGTCTCGTCGATCTGGACGTCGTCGATGCTCGCCTCGCGGCGGCGCATCAAACCGTGGTCGTCGAACTCCCACAGCTCGTTGCCGTAGCTGCGCCACCAATGCCCGCTCGCGTCGTGGCTCTCGTACTGGAACCGCACGGCGATCCGATTGCCGTCGAACGCCCACAGGTCCTTGCGTAGCGCATAGTCGAGCTCACGCTCCCACTTCGAGGTGAGGAACGCGATGATCGCGGCCCTGCCGGCGACGAAGGAGTCCCGGTTGCGCCACACTGAGTCCTCCGTGTAGGCGAGCGCCACCTTCTCGGGGTCGCGGGTGTTCCAGGCGTCCTCGGCGCTCTGCACCTTCTGGCGTGCCGTCTCGGCGGTGAACGGTGGCAGCGGCGGGCGCTGTTCGGTCATGTCGATCACTTCCTTCTTCCAGGGGGGCCGCAAGGACCCCACGGTCCATGTGTCGGTGGTCACGGGGAAAGCTCGGTCCGGGTGCTGCGGCGGCCGGCCAGCGCCCGGAGGAGGCCGGCCGCCATGAGGCCGAGCACGGCGACCCAGGCGGCGAAGCCGACCCACACCCACACCCGGGCGACCGAGGCCATGAACCCGAGGCCGGGCGTCTGCCCGAGGGTCCACGAGGCGACGGTGTACATGCCGAGGGGGAAGACCACGTTCCACAGCCGTGGCTCGTAGGTGCGCGGGTAGCGGCGAAGGACGTAGCGCCAGAACCCGAGCAGCACCAGCAGCGGGATCCACCAGGTGCCGAAGGCCCACAGCACGACAGAAAGGCCGACGACGAACGGCCGTAGCAACGCCACCAGAACAGTGGCGTGCGTGCCGTGGAGAGCGAGGATGCCGGCTGCGGCCCGCACGCTGATGGCGGTCGCCCCCATGGCGATCCAGTAAGCCGGCCCCATCTCGGCGGGGGTGACCTCGATGAGGAGGAGACGGAGGAAGATGATCACGATGAGGACGAGGTAGAGCATGACGCCGAGTCCCCACAGGCATACCGCCACCGCAGGAAGGTCCGCCCGCAGCCACGCCGCGGGAGCTTGGGCGGCGACGGCGGCGGCGATGATCGACAGCGACTGGGTGGCGACGGCCCACACGAGCCAGGTGCCATTGATCTCGCCGAGCACCGGGCGGCGTGCGGCGGCGACGATGGACCAGGGCAGGGCGTAAGTGAGGACGAGCCACACCAGACCGCCAGCGCAACCGAGCGCGAAGGCGACGAGGGGGTGGCCGGCCATGGCGAGGCGGACGGCGAGCACGTCGGTGCCGGCGACCACGGTGAAGTAGGCCATGGCGGTGGTCGGGTCGGCCACGCTTTGGCGGACGAAGGGCCGGTACCACACCATCCGCGCCACGTAGGCGAGGGCCAGGCTCACGAAGGCGGCCGCCGTCACCCCGAGCACGACCTGTGACAGCACGCGGTAGCCGAGGAGATCGGTCCCGACCGAAATGATGCCGGTCGCCATGACCCAGGCGAAGTAGCCCGGGTCCAGCGTGGCGATGGCCCGCCGGAACAGTCTCGAGGGCACAGGAGAGAGCAGTCCCGGCGTCGGCGGAGCATCTTCTTCCCTTGAGGTCGGAGCGGCGGGGGCCGGGGCGCCGGTCGTGGGGCGAGACCGGTCGGCTTCCCCTCGTTGCGCCCAGCTCACCGTCGCCCGCCTGCCGTCGTGCTGCGCTGGCACCGCCTGCTCCGAGGGCCGGCGCTCAATAGTGGACGCCGATCCGGCGCCACCGCCGGCCGCTGGTGCCGGGCTCGTTGGGCCGGGTGGCGACCCGGCGGCGATAGACGACGAAGGGCCGCCACAGGTACCACACCGGTGCGCTCCAGGCGTGCACGAGGCGGCTGAAGGGCCACATGGCGATCACCGCCCACGCCGCGGTGGCGTGCAACTGGTAGAGGAACGGGGCGTGGGCGATGGCACGGACGTCGGGATCGCCAGCGAACAGGCCGCGGAACCACAGCGCCACGCTCTGGCGGTAGTCGTAACCGTGGCCGAGGAGGCCGACGCCGATCGTCTCGGCGATGCCCATGACGATGACGATGGCGAGAAGGATGAGCGCCACCCAGTCGACCGGGCTGGTGGTGGCCCGCACTCGGGCGACGAAGAGCCGCCGGGCGGCGAGGAACCCGACCCCGATGATGATGAGCACCGCCGCGAGGGTCCCGGCCCCGGCGGAGAACCAACGGTAGGCAGTCTCGGGAATGCCGATGGCGGCGGTCCAGCGCTCGGGGATCAAGATGCCGACGGCGTGGCCCCCGACGGCGGCGAAGGTGCCGTAGTGGAAGACCGGACTGCCCCACTTGAGCAGCTTCTTCTCCTGGAGCTCGGTGGAGCGGCTGGTCCATCCGAATTGGTCGTAGCGGTAGCGCCAGATGTGGCCTATGACGAAGGTGGCGAGCGCCAGGTACGGCAGGATCACCCACCAGAACAGCTGGAAGCCGGTGATGCCGTTCACCTGGTCCTGCCCAGCTGGACGGGCGTCGCCCGGGCGCCGAGCACCTCGGGAGGGGCGAACGGCTCGAGGCCCACCCGCTCGGATGGCGGGCCCTGGGCGCGGTAGCGACGGAGCGCCTCCCGGTCACCGCGCGTGAGCCCGGGGAGGGCATCGCCGATGGCGGCGAGGACGCCGGCGTAGGAGCTGCCGGCCTTCTCGAGGTCGAGACGCAGGGCGGCAAGGGCCATTCGGTGCTCGCCCAAGACCGCTGCTCCGGCGGGGCGGGTCGCGGCCAGCTCCAGGAGGGCGGGCAAGAAGTCAGGCAGCTCGTCTCGGACTACGCGATAACCCGCCTCTCGGTAGGCGTCCACGAGGGCGGTCAGGGCAATGCCCCGCTCCCGGCTGTCGCCGTGGCGGTAGTAGGTGAGGTGGAGGGAGATGCCCCGGCGCAGGTCGAAGGTGGCGACGTAGGTGGACTGGGCTTCGGTCGTGGACAATCCGGCGAGCCACGTTGCCGCAGCTTCGAGGCGAGAGCGGGTCGGTCCCCGGGGCATGCCCGCCAGTGCGCCGGCCACCGCGGCGAGGTCGTCTGCGAAGCGTCCGTCGGGGTAGCTGAGCAGCACCGACGCGCACCCGAAGACCACCGCCGCGCTCGCCCGCCTCACGCACCGCCGCCTGCGACAACCGGGCCGAACCCGGGTGGGGTGTCGCTCACCCGCAGATGGAGCCGGCCGCTCCCGTCGCGCCCGGCAACGGAGCGGTCGGCGGTGTCCTGGCGCAAGAGGTGAAAGCCGGGGACGGCCTGGTCGGCCGGGCCATGGCCTCCCATGCCCGGGCCGCCGTCGGTCTCGAGCGAGCAGCCCGACAGGTCGTGCTGGGCGAGGAGGCGCCCGGCGTCTTCGGCGTGTGCGGGGGGGACGACGTAACGGTCCTCGTAGCGCGCGATCGCCAGCAGGCGAAAGAGGTCCTCTGCGTCGTCGTCGGTGAGCCCCACGTCGGCCGGGTCCACGGCCGGGGCCTGTCCGAGCTGGTGAGCCCGCATCACGGCGCGGACCATGGCCAGGCGGCGCAGCGCGTCGCGCACGGGTGCCACTTTGCCGGCGGTGAACAGGTTGGCCAGGTACTCGACCGGGATGCGCAGCGCGTCGATGGCGGCGAAGACCGCGTCGGGGTCGGCGTCGTCGTAGCCGGCTGCCGCGGTCACGTCGGCGACAGGGGAGAGCGGTGGCACGTACCAGACCATGGGCATGGTTCGGTACTCAGGATGGAGCGGGAGGGCGACCCGGTGGCGGGCGATCAGGGCGTACGCCGGCGAGCGCCGAGCGGCGGCCACCCAGTCGTGCGGGATGCCCTGCGCCTCGGCCGCGGCAGCCACGACCGGGTCGGCTGGGTCCAAGAACACCTGAAGCTGGGCCTCGTAGAGATCCGCGGTGTCGGGGGTAGCGGCGGCCGCGGTCACCTTGTCGGCGTCGTAGAGCACCAGGCCCAGGTAACGCAGCCTGCCGACGCAGGTCTCCGAGCAGATGGTGGGGAGGCCGG
>JBOGGF010000144.1:0-30792 GCA_050743965.1 Acidimicrobiales bacterium | reverse complement strand
AGGGCAGGCCGCACCGTCTTGTCCGCAATGCGACGGTACTCGTGCAGCGTCGTCGGCGACCGACCGATGCTCTCGATGTGGGCGAGCCAGAGATCGAGGAGCTGGTCGAGGGTCTCGGTGCCGGTGACCATCTCCCCCTTCGTCGCCTTCGTCACCATCTGCGCCAGCTCCCGGTCCGCGAGCCGCGTGCCGTCCCCGGCCTTTGCCGTTCCCTTCGCCGCTTCGGGCGTGGTGATCGTCTTGGTGATCTGGATGGGTGAGCCGTTCGGCCGGCGGCCGGCGTACACGCGCAGACGCCATACGCCGGGCCTTACCTCGGTCTTGGTGCCGCGCATCCCCGCCATTGTAGTCACGTTGTAGTCACGGCCACCGCTACAGGTCCTTGGCTACTGCCTAAATAGTGCTCTGACCTGCGCCCCCGGCAGGATTCGAACCTGCGTGGTACGGATTAGAAGTCCGTTGCCTAAGTCCACTCGGCCACGGGGGCGTGGCTCCCGCATGGGAGCACTCGGCATTCGGCGTTCCATCGTCCCGCCGACGACCCGGCCGACGGTCGGACGACGAGGGTTGTCGACCGACCCGGTCAGATCGCCGAGACGATCGTACTTGGGACGCACGCACGCGCCGGAGCCGACCGCGGGGTGGCGCTCGTCGACGCCATCACCAGCCGCAGAGATGAGGGTCCGGGCGACGGGGAAGTCGGTTTGATATGTCCTGCGGTCCGGCGGCGGAACCTCACCGGCAGGACGCGTCGGCCCGCTCGTCTGTCAGGGCGCCCGCTGTGTCCGCACGAAGTGAGGAGAACCCGGGCCCGGACGGCGCGAACCGCCTGCGGGTTCCCTCCAGCGCACCACTCCTCGACGGATAGGGTGGTGAGTACTCCACGCCCGGATGGAGAGGAGATGCGGCCATGACCACCATGACCATCGCGCCGAGCGAAGCACCGGCAGCTGCGCCCACCGTCGCACCGACCCGGCCGGAGCCCAACGTCGACGAAGGCGACCACGAACGGATGGCTCACATCGTGCTCGAGGGCTTCAAGCCCGACGAAGGGGACTTCGTCGCCACCGGTACCAATGTCGTCGAAGGCATGGTCAACGGCACCCCGGTGAAGGCCCTCTGCGGGAAGATCTGGGTGCCGGGCCGGGACCCGAAGCGATACCCGCTGTGCCCCACCTGCTGGGAGATAGCCGAGGGCATGGGCTGGAAGGTCCCGGCGAACTGACGCCCGCGAAGCCCGAGCGCGGGCCCCGCCCCGCCCCACCCGCAGGGCACATGCTGGCGGGCCCCGGCACGATCGGCCATCGCCAATGTGCCACACTGGACGACCTCGGTGGGCGTAGCTCAGCAGGTTAGAGCGCCAGGTTGTGGCCCTGGAGGTCGGGGGTTCAAGTCCCCTCGCTCACCCCTGAGGGACGGGCGGTTGCCCGGTCCGCCACGGCGCTCCGGCGCCGTGCCACCAGCCCGAGCACCGACACACGGAGGCAGCGGCGTGGAACGTACCGACCCGCCGGCCGCGCCACCAGGGACCCGGATCGTCCTGGTGACCGGCGCGTCATCGGGCATCGGGGCGGCTACGGCCCGCCACTTGGCCGGCGCCGGCACAACGGTGGCACTCGTTGCCCGCAGGGCCGACCGGCTCGACGCCGTGCTGACCGACTGCCGGGTGGGCGCTCCCGCTTCCCGTCGCTGGGTGGCCGACCTCGCCGACCCGGCTGCGGCGGCGGCCGTCGCCGTGGAGATCTGGGAGGCGTACGGCCACCTCGACGTGGTCGTCCACAATGCCGGGATCCCGTTGCGCCGCCCAGTCATCCGACTCACCATGGCCGAGGTCGACCGCGCCCTGCGGGTCAACTACCTCTCACCAGTGGCAATGACCCTGGCCCTGCTCCCCCACATGACGGCGCGTGGCCACGGCACGGTGGTCAACGTGTCGAGCCTGGGCGGGCGGCTCGGGATCGCCACCGAAGCGGCGTACTGCGGTGCCAAGTTCGCCCTGGCCGGCTGAAGCGAGTCGATCGCAGCCGAGCTCGCCGGCACCGGCATCCGCGTCCGCCTGGTCCTGCCCGGCGCGATCGATACCGAGATCTGGGACCAGCCGGATAACGACCCGCCCGTCTACACCGGTCCCCTGTCGCCTCCCGAGGAGGTGGCGGCCGCCATCGCCGCGTGCATCGAAAGCGACCGCTTCGAGCACTACGTCCCCGATCTCCAAGCCGTGGTGGCGTTCAAGACGGCCGACGTCGACGCCTACCTGGACGGCGTCCGGGCCATGGTCGAGGTTCGCCTGGACGACGGCGCCGTCCCACGTCCGCGAGGCGAGCGGCCGGAGGCTCCCGCAAGAGGGACCGCGCCGTGAAGGCCCTGGTGTTCGGCGCTCCACCGGACGGCGCCGAGGCCCGGCCCTCTCCGACCGACGAGGTCGACGAGCTCCTCGCCGACATCCCCTTCGGCCTCCACGACGTGGAGGAACCGGTCCTGTACGGCCCCGAGTGGGTGCTCACCCGGCCTCTCCTCGCCGGCGTGTGCGGCTCGGAGTCAAAGCTCGTCCTCGGCGACTTCGGCGAGGGCGACCTCGACAATCCGATGGCCGCCTTCTCCTCCCTTCCGCATGTCCCCCGGCACGAGGTGCTGGCCGAGGTCGTGGCAGCGGGACCCGCAGTAGACGACCTCATGATCGGCCAGCGGGTGATCCTCAATCCGTGGTTGACGTGCAGAGCTCGGGGTGTCGATCCTCAGTGCCCAGCCTGCGCAGTCGGCGACCTCAACCTCTGCTGGAGCTTCACGGTCGGCGACCTCGGGCCGGGCCTGCACGTGGGCGTCACCGCCGCCGCGCCGGGCGGGTGGGCTGAACGGATGGCGGCGCACCGCTCGATGCTCCTTCCCGTCCCCGATGCCGTCCCAGACGAGGCGGCGGTGCTCGCCGACCCGTTCGCCGTGTCCCTCCACGCCGTCCTCCGGCACCCTCCACCGCCTGGGGGACGGGCGGTCGTCTACGGCGCCGGTGCGCTCGGCCTGACGACGGTGGCCATCCTCGCCGCCCGCCACCCGGACGTCGAGGTGGCGGTCGTTGCCCGGTTCCCTCACCAGGGCCGGTGCGCCGAGGGCTTCGGCGCATCCCGCGTGGTGGCCCACGAGCCCCGCCGCGAATTGGTCGAGGCCCTGGCCGCCTGGTCGGGCGGGGTGCTCCACCAGCCGCTGACCGGGCTGCCGACCACCCACCCCGGGCACGTGGACGTCGTCTACGACACCGTGGGCAAGGCCGAGACCCTCGAGGTGGCCGTCCGGGTCCTCGCGTCGTGGGGCACGCTTGTGGTCACGGGGGTCGCGGCCCCCGAGCGGTGGGAGTCGACGCCCGTCTACTTCAAGGAGCTCTCCGTCGTCGGCTCGAACGCATTCGGGATCGAGGAGCTGGACGACGTGCGCCAGCACGCACTCGCCCACTACCTCGACCTGGTGGTGGCCGGACGTATCGACCTCCGTCCCATGCTCACCCACCGCTACCCACTGACCGGCTGGTGGGAAGCCATGCGGGCTCTCGCCCGCCCGGGCGAGAGCGGCGCACTCAAGGTGGCCTTCACCCCCGGCAGCACCGAGTAGGCCCACCGGTCCCCGTCGCCGGCACACCCACCCGCCACAATGGTGCCCATGCCAGAGCCCCCGCCCGTCCCGACCCTCCCGCTCCGGTGGACCGGCATCGACCGGGCTCCTGAGGTGGTGGTGCGCACCAGCGCCCGGCGGCGCAAGACGGCGACCGCCTTCTGGGAGGAAGGGCGGATCGTCGTCGTCCTACCCGCCCGGGTGTCCCTGGCCAACCGGGACGAGCTCGTCGACTGGCTGGTCCGCCGCACGCTGGCCAAGCGGCCCGGTGCGACGTCGTCCGACGACGACCTGGCCCAGCGGGCGGCCGCCCTCGCCGACCGCTACGTCGACAGGGTCCGTCCGACGGCCATCCGGTGGGTGACCAACCAGGAGAAGCGGTGGGGCTCGTGCTCGACCGACTCGGGCGAGATCCGGCTGTCCCACCGGCTCCAGGCCGTGCCAGGGTGGGTCCTCGACGCGGCGATCGTGCACGAGCTGGCCCACCTGGTCCACCCGGACCACTCGCCTCGCTTCCACGTCCTGGCCGACCGGTACCCGCGCCAGGGCGAGGCCAACGTGTTCCTCGAGGGTTACTCCCTCGGGCTCCGTTCCTCGTCGGCCACGCCGGGACGACGCACAGCGGCGCGGCTCGCCGGGTCGGAGCCTGCCGCCGGGTCGGAGCCTGCCGCCGGGTCGGCGGCTCGCGCCGGTGCCGCCGACCTCAGGGAAGGATCGGCTGGGTACCCGGCAGCTCGGAGCCCGACAGGGCGGCCGCCGCCCGGGCGGCCAGGGCGACCAACGTGAGGGTCGGGCCGTAACCGGCCGAGGTCACGAAGACCGACGAGTCGGCCACGATCACGTTGTCCATCCCGTGCACCCGGCCGAAGGGGTCGACCACCGACGTCTTCTGGTCGCTCCCCATGCGTGCGGTGCCCATCACGTGCCGGCTCTCGGGTACCGGGGTTGCCTGGCCGTGATAGCCGATGCCGGGCGACGTGGTGGCAAGCGTCCACTCCGCCCCCATCGCCTGGAGGATCTCCTCCAGGCGCGGGCCGTGGTGGGCCGAGGCGGCGATCTCGTGCCGACCGGGTCGGTAGGTCAGCCGGGCCACCGGGAAGCCCCGGACGTCGCGGATCGTCGGGTCGAGGTCGACCCGGTTGTCCGGGTAGGCGAGGTCCTCCCCCTGCATGATCAGGGCCGCCATGCGCTTGCGCAGCGGCGAGCTGCGCATGAGGTCCAGGTGGCCCTCGCCCCAGGGGTAGAGCTTGGCCTCCATGATCGGCAGGTTGGGCGTCGTGTGCTCGACCATCCCTCCCCGCAGCCAGGGCAGGCCGGCCTCCTCGGCCGCCCGGTACGACGCCTCGTCGGGGATGATCGGGTCGTCGTGGACGTGGGTGACGGCGCGCCCCCGCTCGCCGTGCAGCTCGAAGGGCATCATGCCCACGGCGATGGTCTGGAAGTGCACCATCAGGTAGCGGCCCACGAGGTCGCCACCGATCCCCGACAGCAGCAGGAGCCGGGGGGTCTCCACCGCGCCGGCGGCCACGACGACGTGACGGGCCCCGAGGGGCGGACGGTGCCGTCGGACCCGACCAGCTCCACGCCGGTCGCCCGCCGACCGTCGGTGCAGATGCGCGAAGCGAAGGTCTCCGCCAGCAGCGTCGCCCGCCCCGTCCGCATCGTGCGCAGGAGGAGGGCGAGGGGGTCGCCCTTGACGTGGACCGGGCACCCGAAGAACGAGCAGAAGCCGCAGTTGTTGCAGGACGGCCGGCCGTCGTAGGGAACCGAATTGGCCGCCGTCGGTGCCGGGTACGGGTGGTAGCCACAGCGATGGGCGGCGGCGGACGTGAGGGTGGCGAGGTACATGGGCGGTCCGGGCCGCATCGGGTACGAGGTCGACCGCCAGGCGGCGAACGGATTGGCGCCCGCCTTCCCGGCGACACCGACGTCTCGCTCGGCCACGGCGTAGTAGGGCTCGAGGTCGGCATAGCCGAGCGGCCAGTCGGCGATGTGGGCATCGGGCTGCGGGCCGTAGGTGTCGAGGAGCCGGAAGTCCTCCTCCCGGAAGCGCGGCACCTTGCCGTCGGCGTGGGTGCCACCCCCGCCGACGGTGGAGGGGATCGAGTTGATGTCGCCGACATGGGTGTGGTCCCCGTCCTCGTCGGCGATGCGGAACGTGCGCGGCTCGAGGAACGGGTCGGGGCCGAGGAAGTGACGGTGGACGAACTTCACCTCGTCGTTCGAGAAGTCCGACGCCGGGCGCGTCGGGTCGTCGGGGTCCAGCAGGTGGTTGCGACCCTTCTCCACGATGACGACGGTCCAGCCGACCCGAGTCAGCACGTCGGCTGCCGCCGCACCCCCGGGCCCCGAGCCGATCACCACCGCGTCGACGGTGGCACCGCTCACCCGGCCGTGACCTCCTCGTCGCTCCAGCCTCGTGGCTGGACGTCTCCGGGGAAGTCGATGGCGGCCCAGCCAAGACCGCCCCGGTTCCCGCCGTACTCGGGCGGGCCGTACATCCCCTCGCACGCGTGCGCGTAGACAAGGGCGGTGAGCTCGGGATGGGCCCGCAGCCGGGCGTCCTGGTGCTCGGGCGCCAGGACGGCGAAGTCCTCGCCGAGCGCCGCCAGCCCTTCTCGGTAGCGCTGCTGGAACCCGACGACCGGCCCGTTGAACTCCCGCTCGGGAATGCCACGCGAGCCCTCGATCCGGGTCCGCCATGCCAGCTCGTCCAACCGCCCGAGCCGATGGAAGCGGCCGAACGCCGCCGGGCCGCCGTGACGGCCCGAGGTCGGTCCCCCGGCCCAGACCCGCGGTGGATCGAAGGTGAACGCCCCGAGCAGGGTGTCGACGTAGTCGGCGACGCCGACCTCGGTCGCTCCCGCACCACCTTCGGCGGGGATCAGACGCTCGCACACCGCCACCAGGATGCGGTGCTCGGCGTCGGTCAACCAGATCGGCACCTGGCAACGCTATCTCGGTGCCCCGGGACCGGCCGGTCACCGGGCGGTCGGTCAACCGTGGGGCGCGGTGCCCGGTACGAGGGCGTAGACCACCGCCACCTGGGCACTCGCCGTCTGGGTGCCCGGAGCGAGCGGGACGTTGGCGGCGGCCGATCTGCCGGCGGCAGGAGCGTAGAGAGTCTGCGGGGGCGGGGACGACCCCGTCTTGTCGGTCACCGAGCACACCGAGCCCAGGTGCTCCCCGGCCGCGGCGGCCATGGCGCCGGCGTGGCTGGCCGCCCGGCGGACGGCGGCGTGGCGGGCCTGGTCCTCGATGGTGCTCGGTCGGGCGAGGGAGAAGGACAACGAGTCGATCCGCGCGGCGTCGCCGCCGGCGCCCACGGCGGCGTCCACCACCGCGCCGGCGGTGGCCAGGTGGCGCAGGGAGGCCACTACCCGGTTGCTGACGGCATAGCCGGTCAGGGTCCCGTCCGGGGCGTAGTCGGGCTGGAGCGACAGGCCCGTCGTCTGGACATCGTGCCGGGCCACCCCGGCGGAGGTCAGGGCGGCGAGCACGGCCGACGTGGCGGCGTCGTCGGACGCCAGCGCCCCGTGCGCATCCTGTCCGACAACACCGACGGCGAGGTCGATCGTGAGGAGGTCGGGCGCCCCTGTGGCCGTCCCTGTGCCACGCACGGTGAGGGTCGGCGCCCCGTGGCCGCAGCCGGTCGCCGTCGGGTCGGCGCCGGCACTGCCCCCGCCCGGCCAGGCGACCAGCCCCGCTGCCACCGCAGCGGCCGCCAGCACGCCCACGCCGGTGGCCATCCACCGGGGACGGGACGGCCTCACGACGTCACCTCCACCTGGGCGCTCCAGCCGACCGTCCCACACGAATGCCGGGCGGTCGCCGTCCCCGCGTGGCCGTTCGGGCATGAGGTCGTCACCGCCAGGTCGGCCGTGCCGGCCCGGACACCGGTGACCTCGAGCGTCGCCGGCCCGCCGTGGCCGCCACCCGCCGACGTCACCCTGGCGACGCGGAGCCCCGGGGCGCCACCGGGGTCCAGCACCGGGCGTCCCCACGTAGACCCGGCGGGCGACGCCGGCAGCTCCACCACGACCGTGCGGCCGGCACGGACGTGCACGGGAGGCCCGAGGGCCGGGGCGGATCCCCGAGCCGCGCTCGCCCCGCGGTCGGCCGGCCGCGACGTGGCGTACAGGGGCGCCGTCGCCGCCGGTCCGGTGAACGTGCCCACGCACGGTCCGGCCGTGCGCGTCGACCCGCTGGCCACGACCTGCGTGCAGCCCTGGCGCGGGGCCGGGAGCCGGCCGCCGGCGCCGGATGGGGCACCAGCACCGGCGGTTGTGGAGCCGGCGGACGAAGTGGCAGCGGACCGCCCGGGCGCGTGACCGGTGGCCGTGCCGAGGGCCACCCACCCGCCGGCGACACCGGCGGCGGCGATCACCACCCCCGCGACCGCACGTCGGCGGCGGGCGCGCCGGTGACGCAGGGCGGCGAGCAGCGCCTGGCGCGGCGGGGGGTCGGGGATGACGCCCACGTCGGCCTGGCGCAGGGCGTGGGCGACCCGGCGCTCGAGGAGGTCAACCATCGCCGTCCTCCCCCAGCCGGGCGGCGAGGGTCGCTCTTGCCTTGGACAGCTGGGACTTCACCGTCCCGACCGAGCACCCGAGCGCTGCGGCCGTCTCCCGCTCGGTCAGGTCCTCGTAGTAATGAAGGACCACGGCCTCCTGCTGGCGGGGCGGGAGGCAGCGCACCGCGTCGAGGACCGCCAGCGCATCGTCGTCGGGCGGTTCACCCTCCCGGTGCTCGGACGACCACGCCACACGGTTGCCGCGGTCCTCGGTTGCCCGCCGGCGGACCCGGGACCGGCACTGGTTGACGACCGCCGCCCGCAGGTACCAGCGAGCCCGGTCGGGTCGCCGCAGGCGCCGCCACCCGGCGAACGTCCTCAGGAACGCCTCCTGGACGGCTTCCTCGGCGGCTCCCGCGTCGTCGAGGAGCAGGGCGGCCAGCTGGCACAGCCCCCGGTAGTGCTCGTCGAACAGCGCGACCAGGGCGTCGTCTCGACCCGGGCCGGTCAAGCCCTCCCGTGGCGCCGCCGCCGCCCAGAGCACCGCCCCGTCACCCATGCCCTCATAGACGCGCCAGGCCGCCGAAGGGTTGCCCCGTCACCGGCCCGTTGGGGCCAGAAGGCGCCGGCGCCCTCGCGTCTCGGCGACGCCGGCCGGCCACGGGTCCCGGGCGTGGACGGCCACGAGCAGGTCGGCGAGCCGCTCGCCGGCGTCGTCCAGTTGGAGGGCCTCGAGCCGCTCGCGCCCCGCCTCGACCCGGTCGAGCCGCCAGGCGTCGTCCAACTGGAGCCGGTGCACGGCCTCGGCCACGGTGCGGGCGTCCTTGGCGTCCAGCAGGACCCCGGCATCCCCGAGGACCTCGGGCACCGCCCCCTGCCGGTAGGCGACGACGGGCACCAACCGGGCCATGGCCTCGGTCACCGGCAGGCAGAAGCCCTCGTGCTCGGACATGACCACGAGCACGTCCGCCCGGTCGTAGGCATCGGAGAGCGCCCGATCGTCCACCCGCCCGGCGAACGCGACGGCGTCGGCCAGTCCGAGGTCGGCCACGAAGCGACGGAGGGCGTGGGCATAGGTGGCGACGGCCGGCTTGCCCACCACGAGGAGCGCCGCCTCGGGGTCGAAGCGGCAGCGGTAGGCGAAGAGGGCGAGGACGGCGTCCTCCACCGCCTTGTTGGGTGCGAGCCGACCGACCGCCAGCCACCGGGCGCCGCGGTGTCGGGGCGTCCGAGCATCCCCGCCCACCGCCTGCACCCGCATCACCGGCGGCACCACCGCCGTCCGGGCGAAGCCGGCGACCATGAGATCGGCCCGGTTGACCTCCGACACCGCCACCCCCAAGGCGGCGTCAGCGGCCAGTCCCTCGAGCTGGAGCCGGGCCCGCATCTGGTGCCGGGCGAGGGCGTTGTCCCACGGGGCGAAGCTCTCGGGCGGGGTGACGTTGTGGTAGTTGACCACGACGGTCTCCGGGCGCCCCACGAGCCAGTCGGCCACGTCGGACGCCGTGGCGAATTGGTAGACGAGGACGTCCCCCCGCCGGGCCATCCCGGGATAGTCGGCGAACGGCAGCGTGCGGTCGGCGGTCTCGGGGTCCTCGATCTCCACGAACACCTTGGAGTCGAGGCCGCGCCCGACCAGCGCGTCCTGGACCGCCATGGTGTGCTGCCCGACGGCGTCCGACGCGTGGAGCATGGGGACGAGCTGGTGGATCATCGCCGTGCCCGCACGGCGTAGGCGACGGGTGGCTCGCCGGTCGCCGTCTCGACGTCCCGGAACCCCTGGCGCCCGAGCAGGAGCGACCAGGTCGCAGGGTGCAGCGGTCGCCCGGGGAGCAGGTCGAGAGCGATCGGCCCCCACGTGGACGGCGCGTTGCCGATCACGATCAGCGGTGCGTCGGGGAGGAGCCGGTCGGTCGCCGTCGCCAGGAGCGCCACCAGGTCCTCCACCGGCGACCGGTCCACCACGCCGGCCAGCACCAGGCCGCCCACGCTCCCCGACGGCTGCGACGCGAGGAGCTCGCCGACCGGCCCGACGTGCACCTCGACGCCGCGAGCGGCGGCGCCCCACGCCACCGTGCCTCGGGGCTCGGCCGCCCGGACCCGGAGACCGGCGGCCGCCAGGGCGCCCGGGAGCGCACCGTCCCCGCACTCCCCCACGAGGACCTCCCCGTGCCCCGCCGCCGGCGACAGCCACCCGACGACACGCTCCGTCCACGGTGCGAGGTCCGGGGCCGGGACCAGCCAGGCCATCCCGTCGACCGGCATCCGCCGGCGCGCCGTGGCGTCCTCGAGCGCGTCGATGCGGGCGGAGAGGAAGCGGAACGCCTCGGTCGTGGCATCGAGGGCCTCGTGGACGTCGGCTAGCGGCGGGCCGACGGTCTCGCGGACCACTCGCCGGGCAGCACCGTCCAGGCGACCAGCGACGACTCGGGCCACCGCCCGGTCGAGCTGGGTCCTCGGCGTCTCGTCCCGGCCGTCGGGCGCGGTGCCGTTGCCGCCCGCGCCGTCACCCGCCAGCCGCACGCCGCGGCGGACCACCGTCTCGAGTTGACGGAACGCGCCACCGAAATTCCACCGGTGGCCGCCCTGGGGCCGCAAGCGCCGGAAGGCGGCCCCGAGCTCATCGAAGAAGGCCGACGACGGCTCCGTCCCCTCCACGGTCAGGGATGCTACAAGCAGACGACCAGGCCGGCATTTCGCAGAATGGACGTAGACATCATGGGGGATGCGTGGGATAGGGTGCCACGCCAGCGCTCACGAATCGGAGGGGATGTAATGAGGAAGGCAATGCGGTCCGTTGCGGCCGTGCTCGCGACCGCCAGCGGTCTCGGAGGAGTAGCCGCAGCGGTGACGTCGGACACCGCCGGCGCGGCAGTTGCGCCAGCGGCCACGCCGGCACTGTCCCAGGTGTGGACAGCCCACGTCGCCGACGGGCCGCACAAGATCGTCCTCTCCTCCCCCAACGTGGCCAACCTCACCGGCGGCCCGTCCGTCGTGGTCGGCGACCAGTCCGGCCACGTCTACGCCTACCACCTCGCCGACGGCTCGACGGTGCCGGGATGGCCGTTCACGTCCGGCGCTTCCGTGACATCCACGCCGTCGATCGCCCCGGGACCTGGCACAGGCCGTGACACGGTCCTGGTGGGCGTGGGCAACGCCGCCGCATCGTGCGCCGGCGGCTACCAGTGGATCCGGCCCACAGGTAACAACACCTTCGTGAACGCCACCAATCCCACGACCGACGCCGCCTGCGCCAACAGCGGTGTCCAGGCATCCATGGCCGTCGGCTCCCTCCAGGGCGTGACGGCGACCGTGGCGGGGTCGATGGGCGAGAACGAGTACGCCTTCAACACGGCCAACGCCGCCACGCTCGGCGGGTTCCCCTGGTTCCAGGGGGACACGGACCTGTCCACCCCGGCGATCGCCGACATCGTGGGCAACGGCACCAATCAGATCGTCGAGGGTGGCGCCTCCACCGCAGGGCTGGCCTACAACCGCCAGTACCAGAGCGGCGGCCACATCCTCGTGCTCAACGACACCGGCAACGCCGGCACCGGCACTCCCGCCGGCGGCCTGGTGTGCGAGCGCACAACCAACCAGCAGGTGACATCGTCGCCGGCGGTCGGGCAGTTCCTCGCCGGGACAGCGGTCGGCATCGTCGCCGGCACCGGCAACTTCTACGGCGGCGCGTCCGACTCCAACAAGCTCTACGCCCTCAACAACGGGTGCGGGGTCGCATGGGTCGACTCGCTGGCCGGGACAACCACGGGCAGCCCGGCCCTGGCCGACGTCCTCGGCAACGGCAAGCTCCAGGTAGTCGAGACGACGCGCACAGGCACCGTCTACGCCCTCAACGGCGCCGACGGGTCGGTGCTCTGGCACACCAAGCTCCCGGCCACTCTCATCGGCTCGCCGGTGACCGCCGACCTCGGTACCGGGTACCAAGACGTCCTCGTGTCCGGCGCCAACGGCTTCTACGTCCTCGACGGCACGTCGGGCGCCGTGGTGGACTCCCTGCTGCCCAACGTCGGCTTCCAGAACTCGCCCCTCGTGACCCAGGACCCAACAGGCGCCATCGGCATCACCGTGGCCGGCTACGTCGCCACAAGCGGCAGCACTACAGGGAGCTACCTCTACCACTACCGCGTCACCAGCTCGAACGGCAGCGCGGTCCACGAGAGCGGCGCATGGCCCCAGTTCCACCATGACGCCCAGTTGACCGGGAACGCCGGGACGCCCCCGCCGGTGGTCCAGGTGACATGCAAGGGCAAGGCGCCCTCGTCGCCGAACGGCTACTACCTGGCCGGCTCCGACGGCGGGATCTTCGACTACGGCAACCTGCCCTTCTGCGGGTCCACCGGCAATCTCCGGCTCAACCAGCCGGTGGTGGGGATCACCGCCTCGCCTTCGGCCAACGGGTACTGGGAGGTGGCCTCCGACGGGGGGATCTTCGCCTTCGGCACAGTCACATTCTTCGGCTCGATGGGCGGCAAGCCGCTCAACCGGCCGGTGGTGGGGATCGCCGCCAACCCGAACGGCCACGGCTACTGGGAGGTGGCCTCCGACGGAGGTCTCTTCGCCTTCGGCACAGCGCCGTTCCACGGCTCGATGGGCGGCAAGCCCCTCAACGCGCCCATCGTCGGCATGGCAGCGACGCCCACAGGCAACGGGTACTGGGAGGTGGCCTCCGACGGCGGGATCTTCGCCTTCGGGACCGCCACGTTCTACGGGTCGATGGGCGGCAAGCCGCTCAACCAGCCGGTGGTGGGGATCGCCGCCAACCCGAACGGCCACGGCTACTGGGAGGTCGCCGCGGACGGCGGCATCTTCGCCTTCGGCACAGCGCCGTTCCACGGCTCGATGGGCGGCAAGCCCCTCAACGCGCCCATCGTCGGCATGTCGCCGAGCCGGGGCGGCAACGGCTACCGCTTCGTGGCCGCCGATGGCGGGATCTTCTCCTTCACAGCCACATTCTTCGGCTCGCGGGGCGGTCAGCCCCTGAACAAGCCGATCGTCGGCATGGCCGGCTTCTGATCGGGCTCGCCCGCTGCGCATGACGGCCGAGGACCCCCCGGTAGCGCGCCCTGGGCGCCGCCGGGGGGTCCTGCCGTTCCTGGGGGCCGGCGTGGCGCTGGTCACGGCGGCGGGGCTCGCCCCGCTGACGGTCACGCCGAGGGCCGGGGCCGCCCAAGCCCCGGCGGCCGCCTCCCCGTTCCTCCTCCCTTCGGCCGACGTCCCGGCGGTCACAACGGGCACAGGGACGATCAGGTTCGGGTGGGACGCCATCCTCAAGGACGCGGGCGCCCCGATCGCCCAGTCCTCGCCGACGGAGGCGACACTCGGTGGAACCCCGTCGGTCGTGGTCGGCGACCGCGCCGGGGATGTCTACGCCTTCGACCTGACAACGGGGGGCATGACCGCCGGCAGCACATCGGCGAAGTCGCTCCCTGGCTGGCCGGTCCAGCTGGGCACGGCCGTCACATCGACGCCGTCGGTGCCACCCGGCGGTGGCACGGTCTATGTCGGCGCCGGCAACGCGACAGACCCGACCGACGGCGGCTACTACGCCATCGGGTCGTCCGG
The DNA here is from genome assembly GCA_050743965.1 of Acidimicrobiales bacterium. Classification (GTDB taxonomy): domain Bacteria; phylum Actinomycetota; class Acidimicrobiia; order Acidimicrobiales; family RAAP-2; genus DAHUZJ01. The sequence continues at coordinate 17,096 of JBOGGF010000144.1, read as the reverse complement.
CGGGAGCCCCCGCTGGCACACGGCGGTGCGCAACCCGTCGACCGACAACGCCGCGGCCGGGGGCGTCGTCGCCTCCATGGCCGTCGGCACACTGCAGGGCCGGACCGGCGTGGCCGCCGGCTCGCTCGGCCAGGAGGTGTACGCCCTCGACGCGTCGAGCGGCGCCGCGCTCCCCGGCTGGCCCTACCCCACCACCGACAGCGCCTTCTCCACCCCCGCCCTGGCCGACCTCTACGGGACAGGCAAGACCGACGTCGTCGAGGGCGGCGACCAGACCGGCGGCTTCGGCTACGGCCAGCAGTTCGCCACAGGAGGGCACCTGCGGATCCTCAACGACCGCGGCGGCCTCGTGTGCCACCACGACACCAACCAGACGGTGGACTCCTCCCCCGCCGTCGGGCCGGTCCTCGCCGGCGGCGCTGCCGGCATCGTGACGGGCACCGGCGCATTCTTCTCCGGCGCCAGCGACTCCGACCGCCTGCTCGCCTTCGACGACCACTGCAACCAGGTGTGGTCGACCCAGCTCGACGGCGACACCCTCGCCAGCCCCGCCCTGGCCGACGTGACAGGCACAGGCCAGCTCGACGCGGTGGAGGTCACGAGCAAGGGAAAGACAACGCCGGGCACCGTCTACGTGGTGGACGCCGCCACCGGGTCGGTCGAGTGGAGCGTCCCGACCACTGCCGGCGTCGTCGGCCTGGCGTCACCGGTGACGGCCGACCTCACCGGCCAGGGCTATCAGGACCTCCTCGTCCCCACCGTGAGCGGCATGGACGTCGTCGACGGCCGCACCCGCCAGGTGGTCGAGGTGCTGGCGGGCTCCACACCCAAGGGCGGGGTGCACGGCGCCGGCACAATCGGCTTCCAGAACTCCGCCCTGGTCACCAAGGACGCCAACGGCACCATCGGGATCACCGTCGCCGGCTACGGCGGCACCGGTGACAACGGCTACATCGAGCACTTCGTCGTCACACCCACCCCCACCGGATCGGCTACACCGGTCGGGACCGGTTCCTGGCCCCAATTCCACGACAACCGCCAGCTGACCGGGGCCGTCGGCACCCTGGCGGGGACAGCCCAGTGCGACATCCCGGCCGCCGCCGCCGGCGGGTACGCCATGGTGGGCAGTGACGGTGGGATCTTCTCCTTCGACCGGCCCTTCTGCGGGTCGACCGGCGGGTCCACCCTCAACGCCCCGATCGTGGGCATGGCCACCGCTCCCGGGACCGGGGGGTACTGGCTGGTGGCTGCCGACGGCGGCGTCTTCGCCTACGGGGCCGCCCGGTTCTACGGGTCGATGGGCGGCCAGCCGCTCAACCAGCCGATCGTGGGGATGGCGGCGACGCCTGAGGGCAAGGGCTACTGGCTGGTGGCGAGCGATGGGGGGATCTTCGCCTTCGGCGACGCGGCGTTCTACGGATCGATGGGCGGCCGGCCGCTCAACGAGCCGATCGTGGGGATCGCCGCCTCGATCGACGGCCGCGGGTACCGCATGGTCGCCGCAGACGGGGGGATCTTCGCCTTCGGGCCGAGCTCCCAGTTCTTCGGGTCCATGGGCGGCCGGCCGCTCAACGAGCCGATCGTGGGGATGGCCGACGACGTGGCCACTGGCGGCTACTGGCTGGTGGCGTCGGACGGCGGGATGTTCGCCTTCAACGCCCCCTTCGACGGGTCGATGGGTGGCCGGCCGCTCAACGAGCCGATCGTGGGGATGAGCCCCACCTCGAGCGGCCAGGGGTACCACCTGGTGGCGAGCGACGGGGGCATCTTCTCCTTCGGCGACGCCCAGTTCCTCGGCTCCATGGGCGGCCGGCCGCTCAACGAGCCGATCGTGGGGACGGCGGGGGGCTGACCCGCCTGGGCCCGCTGCCCGCCCGGCGGCCTGCGGTCAGAGCGGGCCGACAGCGCCCCGACCGCGCTCGACCACCTGCTCGAGGAAGCCGGCGTAGCGGCGGATGAGGGCCGGCCAGTGGTAGTACTCGTCGACGTACGCCCGGCCCCGCTCCCCCAGCCGGCGGCGCAGGTCCCGATCGCCGAGCAGGCGGTCGAGGACCGCCTCGAACTGCCGGTAGGAGCCGAACCACAGCCCGCCGCCGGAGCGCTCGCAGTGCTCCCGGGTCGGGTCGCAGGTCGCGTTGACGACCACCGGTACCCGCTCGATCCATGCTTCGAGCACCACGAGCGAGAAGGACTCGAGGGCGGAGGGCGACACCGAGACGGTGGCGTCCCGCACGATGTCCCACTTGTCCGCCTCGTCGACGGTACCGGTGACGACGATGTCGGGGTCGCCGGGGATGGTGGCCGACACCGGGCCCACCAGGGCCAGGGCGAGCGGGCCCGGATGACGCTCCTTGTACTGGCGGAAGAACGCCGCCAGCATGACCGAGCCCTTGTGCTCGTCGACCCGGCCCACGCTCACGAGGTAAGGCCGGTCGCCGATCCCGAGCACCTCGCCGCCGGGCCGGCCGGCCGCCAGCGACTCGCCGACGCCGAGGCCGAGAACCGTCTGGGGCTTCTCGGCCACCCGGTGCACCCGCTGCACCAGCCGGCGCTCCGCCACCGTGTGGTAGCAGAGGGCGTCGGCGTCGGCGTAGGTGCCGGCGAAGACCGGCAGGTAGAGCGCCGGCTCGTCGTGGGCCGCCGGGTGGAGGACGGCCGGCATGGGCGCCCGGTCGATCGCCCGCACCGTCGGGTAGTAGAGGTACGGGTAGAAGGCGACCACGTCGACGTCGCTGGCGCAGAGCGTCTCGACGAGCGCCGGCGTCACCGGCCCGTTGAGGTCGACCCACCGCTGCGCCTCCCGGCGGGTGGCCGCCGCCGGCGCCAGGCGCAGCCGCCCGTCGAGGGCGTAGAAGTCCGGTGTCCGCCCCGACACCGAAGGGAACCGGTGGACCCGGACGCCGTTGCACTCGCTGTCCCCGGGCACGAGCACGTCCTCCCAGGTGATGTGGTCGAGGGCACAAGTGGAGAAGGCCTCGGCCTGCCACCCCAGCTCTGCCACCAGGTGCTCGGCCAGCTGGCGGGCCGCCGTCTCGGCCCCGCCCATCACCTGCGGCCCGTAGCGGGGCGTGACGAACGCTACCCGCACGGGACCGGTGCCTCCCCGGCGACCTCGCCGATCGCCGCCACCGCCATCCGGCCCGACACGTCCAGTCCGTGGGCAGCCACCTGGTCCCGCCCGGCGGCCACCAGGCGCGCCCGGAGGGCGCCGTCGGTCACCACCCGGTGCACGGCGGCGGCCAACCGGCCGGGGTCGGGACGATCCACCAACAGGCCGGCGGGCCCGACGGTGGCCGGGACCGCCGCCGCCGCCAGGGCCACGACCGGCACGCCGGCACGCATGGCCTCCAGGAGGGGGATCCCGAACCCCTCGTGGCGCGAGGTCGAGACGTAGGCGTCGGCGGCGGCGTAGTAGCCGGCCAGGGCGGTGTCGCTCACCTCGCCCGCCACTCGCACCGCGCCCCGGAGGCCCAGCTCCCCGACGAAGGCACGCAGGGCCGACAGGTACCGCCGCGACGGCGTGGCCCCCACGAGGTGCAGGCGTGCCCGCGGGTCGTAGAGTCGGCGGTAGGCCCAGAGCGCCTTCACCGCGTCGTGGGGAGCCTTCGAGGGCACGACGCGGCCCACGAACAGCCAGTCGACGCCGCCCTGGCGCTTCGACGCCGCCAGCCGCTCGACCACGCGGGGATCGGGTGCCGCCGCCAGCCGATCGAGGTCGACGAGCACCGGCACCACGGCCGTCCGCCGGCACCCGGCGGCGAGCAGGTCCCGCTTGTTGTAGGCGCTGACAGCAATGCCGAGGGCCGCACGCGGGGCGAGCCGCCGCAGCTGGCGCAGGGCCTCGGCCGACCGGCGGGCCGGCTCGGCGTCCCACGCCGCGAGCAGCTCGGGCCGGGTCACGTTGTGGTAGTCGAGGACGAGCGGCTCGGGCCGGTCGAGCAGGTAGTCGGCCACGGCCGACGACGTGGCGAACTGGTAGACGAGCACGTCACCGGGCTCGGCATGGTCGCCGTACTCCTCGTAGTAGTGGCTCTCTCCCGCCAGCTCGTCGTGGGTCGCCTCGGCGAAGATCTCCGACCGCCAACCCGCCGCCCGGAGCGCCTGGCGGAGGAGCAGGGTGTGGCTCCCGGTGGCGTCCCGGGGGATGAGAGCCGGGACGAACTGGTGGACCGCCGTCACCGACGGGCGACGACCAGGTAGTCGAGCGCGTCGGGGCCCGGGCGCACCTGGACCGAGCAGTCGGGGAGCACGAGCGGCCAGGTCCGCGGCCGCAGCGGCCGGCCCGGCGCCAGGTCGGCCTCGGGCGGGGCGCTGTCGGCGTCCCAGCCGGCGGGCGAGAGCGAGTGGACGACCAGCACGCCACCGGTGGCCAGCCGCTCGAGGACCAGCGCCAGGAGCTGATTGCGCTGGCCCAGGGTCATCCCGTCGACCACGCCGCTCAGCACCACGCCACCGAGCCCGGCCGGCGCCACCGCTGCCAGATGCTCGGCCGGGTCCTCGTCCCGCAGGTCGGCGGTGCCCAGGGCCGCCCCCAAGGTGACGCCCGGACGGGGGTCGACCCCGTAGGCGTCCACCCCCTTGTCGGCCAGCTGGGCCACCAGCCACCCGCCGCCGCAAGCGGCGTGGAGCACCCGGCCCGGTGCACCGGCCAGGGCGTCGACCGCCACCGGGGCCCACCACGCGTCCGCTCCCCCGTCGTCGAGCACCGGCACCGGCGGCACGGCCAGGGCGTCGAGCCGGCGGCGCAGATCGCCGAGGCGGTCGTCGACCAGCCGAAGGGACCGGCTGACGGCCGCGGCGAATTGGCTCACCTGGTGGGCGACCCAGCCGACGTACCACAGGTTGGCCGAGCGGAGGCTCTTCTTGACCAGTGCGCCGGCAGGCCGCTTGGACTCGACCGGCACGACCGGGTCGATGAAGGCCGACGACTCCACCATGCGCAGCGAGTCGGCCAGGTCGCCGCCGCGCCCGGCCATCGGCGAGTGTGCGAGGAACAGCTCGTCCAGCTGGCGCTCGACCCGGGCCGGCAGCTCGGGTCGCCGGCGACGGACCTCCTCGTCGATCTCCGTCATCACCTGGGCCAGGTAGGCTCCGTCGGCGGCCACCACCTCGCCGCCGCTCGCCTCTCCGGACTGGGCCGGCCCTGCGTCGCTCACGTGGCGACCGCTTCGTGCGGCACGACGGCGACCCGGCACGGCAGTGCGACGACCCCGGTCGAACGACCCGGGTTCATCACCTCGAACCGGCACGCCGGCTCGCGCCAGTCGCTCATCCCCCGCCGGGTGAGGACCCCAACGAAGACGTCGTAGGCCCCGTCGAAGAGCGGCAGGTCGTCGAAGTGGAACTCGACGGCGCCCGGACCGGCCGTCGCGTCGTACCGGAGCCCGAGGATGTCGGTGTCGGTCTGGAAGAGGGCCGTGCCGTCGGGTGCGCGCACCTCGATCTGGAAAACGACCCCCTCGACCGGCACCGACACGGAGAAGGCGGCCCGCACCACCAGGGTCTCCCCCGGCACCAGGTACGGCCGGGCGTCGGACTCGGGGTACATGGCCGTGACCTCGGTCAGCCGCACCGGCCGAGCGAGGTCCTCTCCGGTCGCCAGTGGCCCGGGCACCGCCGCGCCGTCGGCGACCGCCATCGGTGCGCTCCCGTCCCCTGCCGGCGCCTCGGGGACCGGCTCGACCGGTGCCTCCCGCAGCGCCAACACGTCGCCGGCCTCGAGCAGCCGTTCCCGGAAGAGGCGGACCGCCTCGCCCGGCGTCCCCATGCCGATCATCTCGCCGTCGGAGAGGACGACCGCCCGGTCGCAGATCGAGCGCACCTGGTCGGGCGAGTGGGAGACGAAGAGGATCGTCCGCCCCTCCTTCTGGAACAGCTTCACCCGGTCCATGCACTTGCGCTGGAACCGCTCGTCGCCGACGGCCAGCACCTCGTCGATCACGAGCACGTCGGGGTCGACGTTGACGGCCACGGCGAAGCCAAGCCGCACGTACATGCCCGAGGAGTAGAACTTCACCTGGTTGTCGATGAACTGCCCCAGCTCGGCGAACTCGACTATGTCGTCGAACATGTGGTCGACGTCGCGCCGGGAGAGGCCGAGCATCGACCCGTTGAGGTAGATGTTCTCCCGGCCGCTCAGGTCCTGCTGGAACCCCGCACCGAGCTCGAGCAGGCCCGCCAGCTTTCCCTGGACCACGACCTGGCCCGCCGAGGGCTGCAGCACGCCGCACACGCACTTCAAGAGGGTCGACTTCCCCGAGCCGTTGCGGCCCAGGATCCCGACCGTCTCCCCCTCCTTCACGTCGAAGGCAACGTCCCGCAGGGCCCACAGGTCCTCATGGGGGACCCGGCCGGCATGGATCACCTTCTCCTTCAGCGAGGTGTACTTCTCGTGGTACAGGCGGAACCGCTTGGACACCCCCTGCACGTCGACGGCGACGCTGCCCATCGGGTCAGAGCTCCTCGGCGAAGTTGCCGGCCAGGCGGCCGAAGACGACCATGGCGACGTAGAAGAGCACGAGCGCCACGCCGAGCACCGCGAGGTCGGCCCACACGTAGGTGGTGACTGGCCAACTGGGCAGTATCCGGGCCGTTGTCGGCGGGGTTCCGGGGGCATGGGGATAGGTGAGCGCGACCAGCCCCGTGTGGTTGTAGAGGACCCGCTCGAAGGACATCACCAGCGGCGCCATCGGGTTGAGGAAGTAGACCACGGTGAGGTGGTGCCGGGCCAGGAAAGCCGACGCCTGCTGGGAGAAGGAGTAGACGATCGGGCACGCCCAGAACCATGCCGAGCCGACCAGCACTGTCACCAGGTGCTGGGTGTCACGCAGGTAGACGTTGACGGCGGCGAAGAGGATCCCTAGGGCGGCCCCCAACACCGCCGTCGGGACGAAGGCCACCACCAGCAGCCACAGGAGCGACCACGCCGGGGTGTTGTGCAGCAGGATCAGGAACAGCGCCATCACGAGGGCCTGGAAGAAGAGAAAGACACCGGCCGACCCGACGGCGGCGAGCGCCAGGATCTCTCGGGGGAACGCCACCTTCTTCACCAGCCCGGCGTTGTTGACCACGACCCCGGTGGCGGTCAGGACGCCCACGGAGAAGAAGTTCCACAGGAGCAGCCCCGAGAAAAGGAAGATGACGAAGTTGGGCATCCCGTTCTTCAAGAAGAAGCCGAACACCACGGTGAACACCAGCAGGTTGAGGGCCGGCGACAGCATCGACCACAGGAGGCCGAGGAAGGAGTTCTTGTACTTGACCTTGATCTCGGTCCTGACCAGGTAGATCAACAGCTCGCGTGAGGTCCATATGGCGACCAGGCGCTGCCAGACGGTGGAGTGGGCCGAGACGACCCGGGTGGTCTTGGGCCCCCGCGACGGCGCGGCCAGCCCGGGCGGCCCGAGGGCGCCCGCGGTGTCGACTGTGCCGGCGTCCGGCGGTTGGGCCGGAGCTTCGAGCGCCACGATCAGCTCCCGCTTCCGCCCACCTGCGCGGCAGAGCGCTCGATCACGTGGTCGATGAAGCCGTACTCGCGCGACTCCTCAGCCGTGAACCAGCGGTCACGGTCCGAGTCGGTCTCGATCCGCTCGACCGGCTGGCCGGTGTGGAAGGCGACCCGCTCGGCCATCATGCGCTTCAAGTAGACGATCTGCTCGGCCTGGATCGCGATGTCGGCCGCCTGGCCCTGCATGGCCCCCGACGGCTGGTGCATCAAGATGCGCGAGTGCGGCAGGGCGAACCGCTTGCCGGGGGCACCGGAGCACAGCAGGAACTGGCCCATGGACGCCGCCAGCCCCACGCAGATGGTGCTGACGTCGGACCGCACGTACTGCATGGTGTCGTAGATCGCCAGGCCGTCGGTCACCGAGCCGCCCGGCGAGTTGATGTAGAGCGAGATGTCGCGCTCGTGGTCCTCGGCCTCGAGCAGGATCAGCTGGGCGCAGACGAGGTTGGCGACGTCCTGGTCGATGGCGGAGCCGATGAAGATGATGCGCTCCTTGAGGAGCCGCTGGTAGACGTCGAGGGACCCGGACTGTTCCGCTGCCGCGGCGGCGAAGGGGCTAGCGTGCATGGCACGAGGCTACCTGGCGGCGGCACCTGCCGGGGACAGCCCCAGGACCGCTGCGGACGTGGCGGAATGGTAGACGCGCCGGGTTTAGGTCCCGGTCCCTTCGGGGGTGGAGGTTCGAGTCCTCTCGTCCGCACCAGCCCGGCCAGTCCGCACCAACCGGGGGCGTCGCGGCCAGCATGGAGGCATGCCGCATCTCGTCGCCGCCCCCGACAAGTACCGGGGCACGGCCACCGCCGCCCAGGTGGCCGGGGCGATGGTCCGGGCCGCCCTGGCACGGGGATGGACGGCCGACGCCGTGCCGATGGCCGACGGCGGGGAAGGCACCCTGGAGGCCCTGGCACCCCTGGGCGTCCGGCGGGTCACGCCGGTCCTGGGACCGCTGGGACGACCGGTGGCGGCCGAGTGGCTCCTCCTCGCCGGCGGCACCGCCCGGCGTCTGGGCAGCGACGGCCCGACGGCGGTGGTAGAGGCGGCGCAGGCGGTCGGCCGGGCCCTCCTGCCCGTCCCCCGAGGTGACGATCCTCTCCGGGCGACCACGGCGGGGGTCGGCGAGCTGATCATGGCGGCGGCCGACGCCGGAGCCACCACGATCGTGGTCGCGGTCGGCGGCACCGCCACCACCGACGGCGGCAGCGGGGCGGTGGCGGCGATCGGCGGACCGGACCGGCTGCGGGGTGCCCGCCTCGTCGTGGCGTGCGATGTCACGACCCGCTTCGCCGGCGCCGCCGCGACCTTCGCCCCGCAGAAGGGCGCCAGCCCGGCCCAGGTCGACGTGCTGGCCCGGCGGCTCGCCGCCATGGCCGACCGCTGCCTCGACGAGCACGGGGTGAACCTGGACCGGTTGGCCGGCGCCGGCGCCGGTGGTGGCCTCGCCGGTGGCCTGGCCGCGCTCGGAGGGAGGCTCGTGGCCGGCTACGACCTCGTGGCCCGGGCCGTCGACCTCCCCGGGCGGCTCGCCACCGCCACCGCCGTGGCCACCGGCGAGGGCCGGCTGGACGCCACGTCCTTCGAAGGGAAGGTGGTGGGCGGCGTCGCCGCCGCCGCCGGGCGGGTCCCCGTCGTCTGCCTCCCGGGGTCCGTGGCGCCCGGGACCCGCGTCCCCGCCCGGTACCGGCGCGGTCCCTGCCCCCTCGAAGTGCACTCGCTCACCGATGCCGTCGGGGAGGCGGTGGCCCGCACCACCACGGCGTCGTCGGTGGCGACGGTGCTGGGCCGGTGGTTGGACAGGTGGCCGCCGGCGGGACCGTGAGCCGCCGGCCCACGCCCACCCGTCCCCGGACACCGGAGGAGCCGGCCCCGACAGGCCGGCTCCTCACGGTTGCTGTGTCGCTCGTGCACCGGTTGCCCGGACGGCACCGACGGCGTTGTGCGGGGGGCCGATGTCGGTGCCCGGCTCATGGCCGGATCTCCACGGCCTCGTTGGGAACGCAGGTCCCTCCGGGTCCCGGCTGATGACCGCCGCCACAGCCAGCAGCGGTGTCACCGACCCGGTGGATCTGCCTCCTCGGTCGAGCTCGTCGATCGCATCGCAAGCTCCTTCCCTTCCGGGGTTGCGGGCTCGCGCCCAGCCCCTACCCCTCCATCATCCTCCTTTGTCGCCGCGACGCCAAGCCCTTTGACCTGCCAATTCGGTAACGGTCCGGCGACGGCGGCGCGGAGATCCCGCCGCGAGCCCGCCAGCGGGGCGGAGCGGTAGGCGACGCCGTACGCTGGCCACATGCCCCTTCCCCCACCGCACCCCACAAGGACCTGCCTGGTGTCCGGCGCCTCTTCGGGCATCGGGACGGAGATCGCCCGCGAGCTCGCCCGGCGCGGCCACGGCCTGACGCTCGTGGCCCGGCGAGCCGAGCGGCTGCGGTCGCTGGCAGAGGAGCTGGCCGGTGCCCACGGGGTCCGGGTGGAGACCCTCCCGGCCGACCTGACCGACCCCGAGGCGCGGGCCACGCTGCCCCCGGCCGTCCAGACGCTCGGTCTCACCGTGGACGTCCTGGTGAACAATGCCGGCTTCAGCACCCGCGGCCCCGTCCACCGCGCCGACCGGGGCCGGGAGCTGCTGATGGTCCGGACCGACGTCGAAGCCGTGGTCGACCTGTGCACCCTCTTCGTCGCCGGCATGGCGTCACGCCGCCAGGGTGCGGTGCTCAACGTGGCGTCGACGGCGGCCTTCCAGCCCCTGCCGAACCAGGCGGCGTACGGTGCGGCCAAGGCGTTCGTGCTCTCCTACACCCATGCCCTGCGAGCCGAGACGGTCCCCCTGGGCGTGTCGGTGACGGCGCTGTGCCCCGGGCCGGTCGACACCGAGTTCGCCGACGTGGCCGGCTCGGACGGCCAGGACCTCGTGGGCAAACTGCCCCAGTTCCTGTGGGTGCCGGCGGCCGACGTGGCCCGGGCCGGCGTCGACGGGCTCGCCGCCGGTCGGGCGGTCGTCATCCCCGGGGTCGCCAACCGGGTCGGGGCCATCGCCAGCTCGCTCGCGCCGCCCACCGTGGTCACCAAGGTGCTCGCCAGCCGCCTGCGCTCGTCCCGCTGAGCGCACGCGCCGGTGCCAGCCGTCAACTCGTGGCGGCGAGCTTCCCCGCCAGGGCCCGGAAGGCCCGGCCCCGGGCGGAGACGGCGTGCTTCTCCTCCGGCGCCATCTCGGCGAACGTCCGGCCGTCCCCCTCGTCGGGGACGAACACCGGGTCGTAGCCGAACCCGCCCTTCCCCCGGGGCGACTCGGCGATGCGGCCGGCGACGGCGCCTTCGGCCCACACCTCCGAACCGTCGGGGTGGGCGACGAGCGCCACGGTGTGGAAGGCGGCCCTGCGCTCACCGCCCCGGTCGGGCCGGGCGTCGAGCTCGGCCAGCAGCTTGGCCACGTTGTCGGCGTACGTGGCGTCCTCCCCCGCGTACCGGGCCGACCACACCCCGGGGGCGCCGCCCAGCGCCACCACCTCGAGCCCGGAGTCGTCGGCGATCGCGGGGCGCCCGGTGGCCGCGGCGAGGGCGCGGGCCTTCAGGCGCGCGTTGGCGAGGAGGGTGTCGCCGGTCTCCTCGATCTCACCCACTTCGGGCGGCCGGGGCAGCAGGTGGACTGCGCCGCCGAGGATGGCGGCGATCTCGGCGGCCTTGTGCTCGTTGGCCGTGGCCGTGACCAGCTCGAGCGGCCCGCTCATCGCACCGCGGGCGGTGTGGCGATCACGACCGCCTGCGCCTCGAGGAGGCTGCCGATCCCCTTCTCGGCCAGCGCCAGCAGCTCGTCGAGCTCGCTCCGGCTGAACGCCATCCCCTCGGCCGTGCCCTGGACCTCCACGAACCGGCCCGCCCCGGTCATCACCACGTTCATGTCGACCTCGGCCCGGGAGTCCTCGACGTAGGGCAGATCGAGCATGGGGACGCCCTCGACGATCCCGACGGACACCGCGGCCACGGCATCGGTGAGGGGCTGCTGGGACAGCCGACCCGCCGCCATGAGGCGGGAGAAAGCGTCGTGGAGGGCAAGGTACGCCCCGCAGATGGACGCCGTCCGGGTGCCGCCGTCGGCCTGGAGGACGTCGCAGTCCACCGTCACCTGCAGCTCCCCCAACGCCACCAGGTCGCACACCGCCCGCAGGGAGCGGCCGATGAGCCGCTGGATCTCCTGCGTCCGACCCGACTGCTTGCCCTTGGCCGCCTCCCGGGACGCCCGCTCGGCCGTCGAGCCCGGCAGCATCGAGTACTCGGCCGTCACCCAGCCCCGGCCGCTCCCCCGCATCCAGGGCGGCACCCGGTCCTCGACCGAAGCCGTGCAGAGCACCTTGGTCCGTCCCATCGACACCAGGACCGAACCCGGCGCGAAAACGGTGAAGTCACGCTCGAATGCGACGGGGCGGAGCTCGCCCACGGCGCGCCCGTCGCTGCGCAGGGTGCGGGGATCGGGGGTCTGCACGGTGGGTTCACTCCTCGAGGTCGCGGGCATGGACAGCGTGGCGCGCATCGGTCCGTCGATAGTAGCGCCCGTCACCACTCGAACACCCGACCGGGCGCCGCCTGGTGGACCGACCGGCCGAAGGCGTCGTCGGCCTCGGCCGCCACTACCCCGGACGGCACGCTCGGCCACCGGTGGGTCACCACCAGGCGGGCGACGCCGGCAGCAGCGGCCATGGCACCCGCCTGCCGACCGGAGAGGTGGCGGAAGCTCCCCTCCCGGTCGCGGGTGTAGGTGGCCTCGCAAAGGAACGTCCCGATGCCGGAGCCGAGCGCCTCGACCGACCATGTGGGCCCGGTGTCGGCGGAGTAGGCGAGCGCGGCGTCGGGCGCGGGATCGGCGGGGTCGGTGGGATCGGTGGGATCGCAGCGCACCCCCAGCGTCGTCGGCCCGTGGTCGGTACGGTCGAAGGTGAGCGTGAGCGACCCCACCTCGACGCGGTCGCCGCCCTCGACCTCGTCCCAGTCGAGCAGGCGGTCGCGGCCGAAGTAGCTGCGGGACCGGAGGCCCGGTGGGGCCAGGACCCGGATCGATCGGTCGGCGCCCGACTGGCGGCGCCACACGGCGAAGGACTCGAAGTCCGTCCAGTGGTCGGGGTGCTCGTGCGACAGGACCAGCGCGTCGAGCGTCGAGGGGTCCTTCACCAGCTGCAGGCGGGCAAACGTGCCCGGCCCGGCGTCGAGCCACACGGTCGTGCCGGCCCGCTCGACGAGGTAACCACTGGCCGCACCGCCGGGGCCGGGATAGCTGCCGTCACAGCCGAGCACGGTCAGGGTGCCGACCGCGGCGGGTCGTGGGGCCGGGACGGCGGACTCGGGGCCGCGGGCCGCGGGCCGGGGGCCGCCGCGCCCCGGTCCGGTGTCGGCTGGCTCGGCGTCCATGGCCGACCAGCTTGTCAGATGGCGTCGGACGCCCGGAAGTGCGGTCGGCGAGCGCGGTGCGCCGGGGGAGCCCGGGGACCAGAGCTCTTGGAAGGCTCAGAAGTAGATGACGGACTTGGCCCGCTCGGCCACGTCGTCGAGGTCACCGGTCCACGCGCCGGTGGAGAGGTACTTCCACCCGTCGTCGGCGGACACCACCACGATCACAGCGGGCTGGCCGTCGGGCACCTGCTCGGCGCAGCGCACGGCGCCGGCCATCGCCGCCCCCGAGGAGATGCCCACGAACAGCCCGGCCTCGGTCAGCCGCCGGGTCCACTCGATCGACTCCCGGGGCCGCACCACCGTCTTGCGGTCCAGCAGGGCGGCACCGCCCAGGTCTTCGAAGATCGGGGGGATGTAGCCGTCGTCGAGGTTGCGCAGGCCGTCGACCGACTCCCCCGCCGGCGGCTCGACCGCCCAGATCTGCACGTCGGGGTTGCGCTCTTTCAGGTACCGGCCAGCACCGAGCAGCGTGCCCGACGTGCCCAGCCCGGCCACGAAGTGGGTGATCTCGGGGCAGTCCCGCCATATCTCGGGGCCCGTGCCCTCGTAGTGCGCCCTCGGGTTGGCCGGGTTCGCGTACTGGTAGAGGAAGACCCATTCGGGGTGGTCCCCGGACAGGCGCTGGGCCATCCGGACGGCGCCGTTGGATCCCTCTGAGCCCGGCGAGGCGATGATCTCTGCGCCCCACACCTCCAGCAGCTGGCGCCGCTCGATGCTCACGTTCTCCGGCAGCACGATCTTGAGCCGGTAGCCCTTCACCCGGCAGACCATCGCCAGGCCGATCCCGGTGTTGCCCGAGGAAGGCTCCATCAAGGTGTCCCCGGGGCGAAGGGTGCCGTCCTTCTCGGCCTCCTCCACCATCGAGCGGGCGATGCGGTCCTTCACCGAGCCCCCGGGGTTCTGGCCCTCCAGCTTGACGAGGATCCGCACCGAGGGCTTCGGGGAGAGGGCGCTCACCTCGACCAGCGGCGTGTCGCCGATCAGGTCGAGGACGCTCTCGTAGGCGGCCACGCCGCTAGCCGATCCCCCCGGCGACGGCGGGCAGGATCGACACGACGTCGTCGGGGCCGACTTTGGTCTCCAGCTTCTCGAGGTAGCGGACGTCGTCGTCGTTGACGTAGACGTTGACGAAGCGGTGCAGGTCGCCGCGCTCGGTCAGCAGCTGGCCCCCCATGCCGGGGTACCGCTGCGTCAGCTCACTCAGCACCTCGCCGATGGTCGCACCCTCGGCCTCCACCGCCGAGCGACCCTCGGCCGCGGCACGCAAAACCGTCGGGATCCGAACTTCAACGGCCACTGCGTCGCCTCCTCGGAACATCGCCCAGAGCGCCGACCCCTGAATGTCGACCCCTCCGGTCAGATTCTAACCGTGGAGCAGAACAACGGCCTCCTCGGAGATCTTCCCCCCCACGATGCGGTAGGACCTCATGACCGGCAGCTCGTGGCGCATCGAGACCAGCACGTAGTGCCAGGTGGGATCCGGCGCCTGGGCCACGTCGGTGGGCGAGGGGTAAGGGTCGGTGTGGGTGTGGGAGTGGAAGACGCCTACGAGCGACAGCCCCCTGGCCTCGGCGTCGCGGTCGGCACGCAGCAGGTCACGCGGCTCCACCTCGTACACCCGGGCGGACGCTGCGGCGTTCCCCGTCGGGTAGCAGGTGCTCACCAGGTCGCCGTCCGGCCGGCCGGCCAGCAGGCCGCACGCCTCCTGGGGCAGGCCTTCGTAGCAGTGGGCGAGGATGCGGCCGTGTACCTCGGACGGCAGGCGCAGCACCGCAGCAGGTTAGCGGCACCGGACGCCGCTCCCCGGGGCCCGCTCCCCTGCCACATGCTCCGGGTAGCGTCGCTCCACGATGGCGGGGAAGGCCAAGACCAAGAAGTCCAGCACCGCCGGGCGGGGCGAGGACTACAGGCGGGTGGCCCAGAATCGCCGCGCCCGCCACGACTACGACATCATCGAGACCTACGAGGCGGGGATCTCGCTGCACGGGAGCGAGGTCAAGTCGATCCGGGAGGGGAAGGCCAACCTCCGCGAGGCCTACGCACGCATCGACGGAGGCGAGGCCTGGCTGGTGGGCATGCACGTGGCTCCGTACGCCAACGCCGTCGGCTTCGGAGCCCACGACCCCAACCGTCCGCGGAAGCTCCTGCTCCACCGCAAGGAGATCGACCAGCTCGTGGGGCGCGTGCAGCAGCAGTCGCTGACACTGATACCTCTTTCCGTGTACTTCCTGCGCGGCCATGCCAAGGTCGAGATCGCCCTGGCCCGGGGCCGCAGGCTCTGGGACACCCGGGCCGCGGTGGCAGAGCGCGACGCCGCCAGGGAGGTGGCGAGGGAGATGGCCCAGGCACGCAGGGGGGGCCGCTGACGCACCTCGGCGCCAGAGGCACCGCCGCCGCACAGGACGCAGGGCAGGAGGACCGATGAGTACCGGCGCACTCGGCGCCATCTTGCGCCGACCGATCGTCGTGGCCCCCATGGGAGGGGGCCCCAGCACCCCGGAGCTCGTCGTCGCCGCCGCCGGCGCCGGCGCCCTCGGGTTCCTGGCCGCCTCCTACAAGACCGCCGATCAGGTTGCCGAGGAGATGGAGTCGGTCCGGAAGTCCACCGCCGAGGCGTTCGGCGTGAACGTCTTCGTGCCCGGCTCCCCGACCGCTCGACCAGAGGAGGTCGCCGCCTATGTCCGGGGGCTCGCCCCCGAGGCCCGCGCGCTCGGCACCGCCCTCGGTGCCCCGGCGTGGGACGACGACGGCTGGGAGGCGAAGGTCGACACGCTGCTCGCCAGCCCGCCGGCGATCGTCAGCTTCACCTTCGGGTGCCCCCCGCCAGAGACGGTGGCGGCATTCCGCGACGCCGGCTCGGTCGTCGCCGTCACGGTCACGCAGCCCCGAGAGGCGCTCGTGGCAGCCGAGGCGGGCGCGGACTGCCTGTGCTTGCAGGGCATCGAGGCCGGCGCGCATCGCGGGGTCTTCGTCAACGACGAGCGCTCCGAGGAGGGAATCGGCCTCCTGGCGCTGATGGGCCAGGTCGCCCGGGTGACGGATCTCCCGCTGATCGCGGCGGGCGGGATCGCGACCTCCTCCGCGGTCGAAGCCGTGCTGCGTGCCGGAGCGGTCGCCGCCCAGTGCGGGACGGCCTTCCTGCGCTGCCCGGAGAGCGGCGCCCACCCCGCACACAAGGCAGCCCTCGCCGACGGCCGGTTCACCTCGACCGCGTCGACCCGCTCGTTCAGCGGTAGGCCGGCTCGCGCACTGGTGAACCGGTTCGTGCTCGACCACCCTGTTGCTCCGGCGGCCTACCCGGAGATCAACAACGCCACCAGGCCACTGCGCGCCACCGCAGCACGCGCGGGGGACGTGGACCGGATGAGCCTGTGGGCCGGCACCGGCTTCAAGGACGCCACCAGCCACCCGGCCGGAGAGATCGTCGACCGCCTGCAGCCGGGAGGCGGCTCCCGCCCGGCTCGCCGCTGACATCTCCTGGTCGCTGGCGACGCGCAGGGCGGCGCCCTGCCCAGGTAGGATGGTGAGCCGGCACCAAGCACAAGGGGGTGACAGGCCTCGACTTCGGTCGTCAATTCAGGAGAAGCGAGCCGTGGTCTCCGGAGCCACGTTAAAGAGCCGGAACCAAAAACAAACGCCGAGCCTCAGCTCGCGCTCGCTGCCTAACAGGTAGCGACGTCTGACCGGTCCAAGCCCTGCGGACCGGAGCCAGGCGCCATCCAGCAGGGCTCACCCGGCCGCATCGTCGGCTAGCAGTCGGGGACATCTTGGCCGACTGGAGCGCCTCACCGGGGCCGATGACGGTGTGGCGCTCGAGACACCCTCGTCGGCTGCGCTCGGAGAAGGCCTGTTGAGAAGCTGAAGGACGCGGGTTCGATTCCCGCCACCTCCACCACCTGCCTGAAGGCAAACGTGCTGGTCAGGGCCCCTCTTCGGAGGGGCCCTCGTCGCGCCAGGAACACTCAGGACACAGCAGGACATGACCTACATAGGGTATGCTGGCATACATGAAGCGGACCACCCTCAAGGTCCCGGACGCTCTCGACGCCCGGCTGCGGCACGAGGCCGCGCAACGGCATGCGACGATCTCAGAGATCAGCCGCGAAGCCCTCGAGGCCTACCTCGGTGTGTCTCCCGGTCGTCGCACCTTGGGCGC